>NZ_JBBAKG010000152.1:0-5084 GCF_040403615.1 Haliscomenobacter sp.
GGGGCAAAAACTACCCCGCCAAAGCAAACTTGAATTCATTTTCTACAAATTGCTCTAAAGAGATTTTCCCCTCGTATACATTTGTCTTGCGGTCAAAATCGGCTTGGTACGTTGGTGAAAGGATCGCGTTGTACAGATCGCTATAACCGTGTGCAATGGTAGCTGGAAGACCCGCTCCGATCATGCCATTAACGGCATCTTCCCGGCTGCTTTGCACAAAAGAAATTTCCTTGCCGGTAGCCTTGTTGATGGCCGCAGTCATCTCGCCAAAAGATAAATTCTCTGGAGATGCAACGTAATGAACCGAATTGCCTTTGAAGTCCAACGCGAGCAACTTTTGTGCGGCGATAGCGGCAATGTCATCGGTGTGCACAAGGGTGAATTTGAAATCAGCAGGCATCGGCTGTGCAATGATCCCCATGTGCTTGATCATATCCAACACGCTGTACAGGTTTTGGAAAAAATAACCCGGGCGCAAATGCAAAACGTTCAATCCAGGGATGTTGTTCAGCATTTTTTCAAGGTAAAACAAGCCACTCACCGGGCCAGCGCCTTCGGGTAAATTTGCGCCCATCGAGCTCAAATTCACCACATAAGGGACTTTCTCGCTGTATACCGCCAAGGTGATGGCCGTAGCGATTTCAATTTGAAAAGTGCGCCAATCTTGCAAATCCCATTTCGGTGGAATCAGGGTATAAACAGCTTGTGCACCCGCAAATGTTTGCGCCAAAAATGCGGTGTCGTGTAGGTCGCCAACAGCTACTTTTGCGCCTTTGTCTGCCAGCTCTTGTGCTTTAGCTGCGTCACGGGTTACAATCGTCACGGCTTTGCCAGCGGCCAATAGGGTTTCGGTGATTTTTTTTCCGGTGTGGCCGGTTCCTCCAAGAATAACGTACATGTTTTTATGGTTTTGTGTTGGTAAATTTATTGATTCATACATACTGGTTGGTATGTTATTTGCGCTAAAAAAAAGCAACAATGTTGCTTTTGTATCCAATCTGAGGCCATGATGTATCACGCGCTAGGCACGAAACGATTCAAGGTAATTGACCAATTGTTGGATGTTGCGGTGAAAACTGACTACACTCATCAATACTTTGGCCACGCCATACGCGCCTTCCATCCCAGCTACCATAAAGCCCGCAACTGCCGCGCAATCGGCATCTGCTTTGACTTGCCCATTGCGTATACCGCGCTCCAACGCCTTGGTGGTGTAATTGATCATGCCATCCATCACCACTTTTAGCCGCAGGCGAAAAGATTCATTGATGGGAGACATTTCCTGCACGAGGTTATTTAAAGGACAGCCCAAATGAATCTCATCAGGAGTTGCCTTGTTGGCCAACCATTGCAAATGCTTTTGCAACAAATCGATGGGATGCTCATCTACATCCTCCAGACCGCGAAAAAACTGCAAATAGGACGGTTCGATGAGTTCATCGATCACGGCCAAGCCAATCGCGTCCTTACTTGGAAAGTAATGATACAGTGCACCCTTGGTGATGCCGAGATCGGCAATCACCCGGTCGGCACGCAAGCCCTGGAAACCATTTTTGTGGATGTCCTGAAACATGCGGCCAAGGATTCGTTCTCTGGTATCCGTTGCGTTCATGATGCAAATGTATACATACTAGTTGGTATGCACAAGTGGTTTGGCATTTTTTTTTGATTTTTTATCAATTTGATCGCGTTATTGAGTCCGGGCTAATTCGCATTTCCCTTCACCATACGGTGGATATTGTACATCAACCCAATTGCAACAACCATTGTTCCTGCCACAACATAGCCCAAAAGCGGATAATTTTCCAGGTGGCCATCTGCGGCCTGGTGCACAATCATGCCTGCAATACCTGAAGCGATACCGCCAGAGATCTGTGAGATGGACGCATTGACCCCCATAAATGCACCTCGATCAGCAGGAGCAGGGATACCACTCACCAAAGCAGTAGATGAAATCATCCTCGAGGTAATGCCCACAAACATGAGTACACTCATCAAAATGATGATCCACAAAGGTGTAACTCCAAAGTTGCAATAAATCACCACGATAATGATGGTCAGGATCGATCCAATTGTGAATACTTTTATGCTCCCAATGGAATCACTCAAGCGCCCAATCAGTGGCCCTGCAATCATGGAACAAACGCCTGTCACCAGGTAGATGATTGGCAACTGATCGAAAGTAACTCCAAGGTTGTTGATGGAAAAAGTACTGCCAAAGGGCATCAACATAAAGCCGCCAGTGGAAAGCAAAATTGTACCCAAAAAACCTTGCAAATAGCGCGGCTTGGATACCGTAGCAAGGAGATGACTAAAGGCAGATTGGTCTTTTTGCAGCGCCAAATGCAAAGTGACGGGTTTCAAGCGCAATAAAATCAGAAAAAACATGGGAATGCTGATTCCGACAATCAATAAAAAAGGCGCATGCCAATCAAACAGGTTGGCAAAATAGAGGCCCACGGGCAAGCCCATAATCTGGCTTACGGCAAACGCCATTTGCACAAAACCCATCACTCGACCCCGCATTTCTAACGGAAACAAGTCGGTGATGATGGCAAAAGCGATTGAACCAATGACTCCGCCAAAAATGCCCGTGACGATGCGGGCCATCATCAAAAACGAATAGGTTGGCGCAATGCCACACAACAGCGTTCCCACAATAAAACCTGCATAAAAGAACAACAACAAGATTTTGCGGTCGAACCGATCGGCAAAACCTGCCGCCAAAATCCCCGAAATCCCCGCACTAAACGCGTAGGCAGAAACCACCAATCCAAACTGAGTAGTAGTAATGCTCAATTCGGCCAGTAATTGTGCGCCCAAAGGCGACAAAACCATGAAATCGAGAATGATGGTAAATTGGAGCGTTGCCAAAATGGCCACTACGAGCCACTGGTAAGGTGTAAATTTGAGTAGCGCTGATGACATGTCAATTAGGGTGCCGAAGCATTGAGCACTGGAGGATAAATACCTTGATAATACCAGTACTTAGGTGTTTTAATCGGGCAATTCTTCGATGGAAAAACCCATGGATTGTACGGCCAGGATGATTTCTGCGGTGTTTACAAATGAACTTACTGTGCGAAGAATGCGATCGCAATCGCTTAAATCAACAGTAGCACGGATGACGAATCCATCGGTTTTAAGTTTATTACAAACGCGGTTCGCCTCCTGTCGTTTGTCAATATTGGTTTTGAACACCCCAATTGAAGAGGGTGTAGGCGAAGCGGAAGTCGGAAGTTTAGGGAAGACCACGGGTCTTTTTGCAAGCAGATACATCGTAGCTGAATTAATTGAAACAAATTTAAGTATTTTTTAAGGATATGTACGAGAAAGTGCTTGGACGCAAATTAATGATCGGCTAGTGCTAAATTAATTCTTCCAACATGGTTTTCATGGCACCGAGCAAGTGTTGCCAATTCTGTTCACTGTGCTCCAATACCTCAGCAGAACGTACATTGTCTTGCTCGATGGTCACCAATGTGCCCTGTTCGGTAGGTTCAAAAGTGTAGGTGATGGTTTGGTAATTTTCGGGTAGGTCTTCTACTTCAGCTTTGGAAAAACTGCTCCAATAATTGTACTTGACTACATGTGGTGGATCGAATTGCAGTACCGTACCATGGTCTTCAAATTCTACGCCTTCCCACTCTCCACGGTAAGCGATGGGTTGGCCTACTTGCCAGGTGGTGACCAATTCTGATCCCCAAAATAAGGCTTTCACGGATTCGGGTTCGGTCAATGCTGCGCATGCTTTTTCAATCGGCGCAGAGATTTCCATACTGGTTTTAAGCACAAAAGGATGTTTCATCTGGATGATTTTTTTTTCTTGACACAAAGAAACACCCTCCCACTGACAACCCTATGTCAGTGCCAAAATCAATCGAAAAAAAAGCACTTACCACTTGTACACCTCCACCTGGTATTCACTGAGCGGGATGTGATCCTGCTTCCGGAAAGGTTCAGTGGTAGCAAGTAGTTTTTGGATGCGCGACACCCTAAAATCCCGGTATTCTTCGCGTTTCCAACACCAACCGATCAGGTGCCAGTTGAGGGAGTAAAAGATCAGCCCAATGGCTTCTACATCGCGGCAACTGACTTCTTGGGCCGCGTTTTCGTAGTGGACTTTCAGGATGGTCTTGTTGACAATTGCAGTCTGAATTTCCGCCAAAAAATCGTAATCGTTTTGCAAACAACTGGGACGCAGCGCTTGCACGCTCTCGTGCATTTGCTCCATTTTGTCCTTTTCAGCGGTTTTGAGCACCGCTTTGACCTTGTTCAAAGCCGAGGCATAATGGCGGCGGATACCCTGATCGGCAAAGCGCATCACCAAAGGCTCCATTAGGCTCAAAGCATTGGCTTCTTCATTGCTGAACACGACTGGAGGCAAAAAATAACCCTGCATCACAAAATAGCCCCGCCCAGGCTCAAAGCCTACGGGAATGCCGATTTCGTCCAATGCCCGAATGTCGCGGTACACGGTACGCACACTGATTTCGAAGCGTTGAGCAATCGCCTCAGCACTGAGGTGTTTCTTGGATTGCAGCGCAGTGACAATTCCCATCAACCGATCTACCCGATTCATAAGCACTTGATTTGGGATGGAAACTATCTGGTTTTTCTAAACAACAGTCCATCTACACTCCAGGCGCCGGAACCACTAAACAAAAACAACACCCCAAACAGCACAAACATAAAGGGATGCTGATCTTCGTTCCAAAACTTGCCATGCCCGATGAAAAAAGTGATATAGGCCAGCGTACCAATGCATATCAATGCGCCAATGCGCGTCAGCAAGCCCAATGCCAACAGGATACCCGACACCAATTCAGCTCCTTTCCCAAGGTAGGCCAAAAATGCACCGTTCGAGCCTTTGAAGGGCTCCCAGTCAAAATAACCTTTCATCATTTCTGGATACAGTACTTCCCGACCGTGGTAAATCAGCAATAACCCCAGGGTAATGCGCAAAATGGCCAATGTCTTGTCGAGGTAAAATGGTGAGGTGCCAAAAAATGATTGCATGGTTTTAGGTATTTTTTACAAATTAAAGACACTTTTTGTAAATTACCCAAAGAATTAGATGAATT
>NZ_JBBAKG010000152.1:5184-11060 GCF_040403615.1 Haliscomenobacter sp.
CAAATCAGACGCAAACCATGTCAAATATCAACATAGATTCCATCAAAAAACGCAGTTTCGATGCCATTGTGATTGGCTCAGGCATCAGCGGTGGATGGTCGGCTAAAGAACTCACTGGCAAGGGTTTAAAAACCCTCTTGCTGGAGCGCGGCCCCAACGTGGAACACATCAAAGATTACCCTACCACCAACATGAACCCCTGGGAATTTGAGCACGGCGGCGACATCACCAAAGCGCTGAGAGATGCCAATCCCATTGCCAGTCGCTGTTATGCCTTCAATGAAGATGCCGCCCATTTTTTTGTCAAGGATGCCGAACATCCTTACATTCAGGAAAAGCCTTTTGATTGGATCAGAGGATACCAGGTAGGCGGCAAATCCTTGATGTGGGCCAGAGGTACGCAACGTTGGTCGCAATACGATTTTGATGGCCCCGCGCGCGATGGTTTTGCCGTAGAGTGGCCGATCAGTTACGCCGAATTGGCGCCCTGGTACAGCTATGTGGAAATATTTGCCGGGATTTCTGGCAACAAGGATGGTTTGCCACAATTGCCAGATGGTGAGTTTTTGCCCCCTCATGAACAGTCTTGTGTAGAAAAACACTTCAGCGAGCAAATGGCCAAACACTACAACAACACGCGTCCCGTCATCATCGGGCGTTGCGCTCACCTGACTCAACCACAGCCCATTCACCTCCAACAAGGCCGGGGCAAATGTCAGCAGCGCGATTTATGTCAGCGCGGTTGCCCTTTTGGAGGATATTTTAGCAGCAATTCTGCTACCATTCCCTGGGCCAAACAAACTGGAAAACTGACCTTACAACCAGACTCAGTAGTACATTCTATCATTTTTGACGAACAAAAAAACCGGGCAACGGGGGTACGCGTAGTAAATGCCCACACCAAAGAGATGACGGAATACTTCGCTAAGATCATCTTCGTTAATGCTTCTACGCTGAACACCAACCTGATTTTGTTGAATTCAACATCCAGTCGATTTTCCAATGGCTTGGGCAACGAAAATGGCCTATTGGGTAAATACGTGACTTTTCACAATTTCCGCACCACGATTACGGGCGAGTACGAAGGCTTTATGGACAGAACCACCGCCGGAATCCGCCCCAATAGCAGCTACATGCCCCGTTTTCGCAATGTATTCAAGCAAGAAACCGATTTTTTGCGTGGGTACGCCGCCGGATTCAGCACCAGCCGCCTGACCTACCACGACACTTCGGGCATTGGTGAAAGTCTAAAAAACAGCTTGGCCCAGGAAAAGTACGGCAACTGGCAGGTGGGATCCTGGATGATGGGCGAAACCATCCCCAAAGAAAGCAATCACGTGGCCCTGGACGCCACCCAAAAAGATGCCTGGGGAATTCCCCTGCTCAAAGTATCCGTTGGGTACGACGACAACGACGAAAAAATGATCGCTGATTTTCATGAGCAAATGACCGAGATGTACAGCAAAGCAGGTTTTACCAACATTAAAACCCACGATGTGCCTGATAAAGCACCCGGTCTGGACATCCACGAGATGGGAGGCGTGCGCATGGGCAAAGACCCCAAAACTTCCTTGCTTAACAAATGGAATCAGCTCCATGCTTGCAAAAACGTTTTCGTCACCGATGGCGCTTGCATGACCTCCAACTCTACCCAAAATCCTTCCTTGACCTTCATGGCCATTACGGCCAGGGCTGCCAACAATGCGGTGGAGGAGTTGAAAAAGAGAAATTTGTAACCGAATCTACGTGCAATAAAAACTTGTTAACTTTTTTCATTTTTCTTACCATCAAATCCAATGAAACACTTCCTATTCCTGGCGTTTTTGCTCTTTGCGCTGGGTGCTCTAGCCCAAAATACAGCCCGCCAAAAAGTCATTTTTGATTGCGACCTCGGTGACGACATCGACGATGCTTTTGCCCTGGCACTGCTGCTCACCAATCAGGACAAACTCGAGATCCTGGGCATCACTACTTGCTATGGCCGCACCGACGACCGTGCCAGGGTTGCCCTGAAAATGCTGTACGAAACCGGGCAAGACAAGATCCCCGTGTGCCTGGGCCGCAATACCTCCGCCAGCAGCGAACGGGCCAATTGGTACGCCGAGCAGTTTTATTGGGCCAAGGGTTTTGAAAAACTCCAGCCCAGCAAGCAACCTGCCGCAGATTTCATACTCGAAAACCTCAAGAAATACCCGAATGAGGTGGTGATCATCTCGGTAGGCCCCGTGACCAACCTGGCCGATGTACTCCAAAAAGACCCCAATGCCCTGAAGATGGCCAAAAAAATCTACGCCATGTTCGGTTCATTCTACGTGAGTTATACGGGATACCCGACCCCAGAAGTGGAATGGAACGTCAGGTGCGACATCGAAGCCGCCAAGAAGTTTGTCAACTCTGGGGCCAATATCGCCTACGCTGGACTGGACATTACCGCCTTTGTCAAGCTCGACAAAGCCAAACGAGAGACCCTGCTGATGCGCCAATCGCCACTGACCAATGCCATTTCGGCTTTGTATGTGCTGTGGGGCAACGAAACCCCTACCCTCTTCGACCCCGTTGCCATCGGGATGTTGTTGTATCCCGATTTGTTCAAATCCAAAAAAGTCAACGTAAGTGTAGATGACCAGGGTTTTACGAAAGTAGACGAAACCAAAACGCCCAACGCCGAGGTGGGGGTGTACATCAACACCAATGAGTTCATTGCCAAAGCGATGAAGGCGTATTTGTTGCAGAATATGGGGCGGAATTGAGGGGGAGGTTACTGCGCTGCTTCTCGAGGTTTTTTATTTCACGCAGATTTCACGCGGATTAAACCGCAGATTTCACGCAGATTCTACACAAGTTGTTCTGCGTAAAATCTGTGAAAAAATCTGCGTGAAATCTGCGTGAAATGAAACAGTTAAGCATTCTGAAGTCTTTTTGCCGCATTTTCTCAAATTTACTGTAAACACACAACTATGAAACGTGTCACAGGCATCGGCGGGATCTTTTTCAAAAGTAAAGACCCCCAGCACCTAAAAGAATGGTACAAAACCCACCTGGGCTTTGATACCGATCAATGGGGTACCAATTTTGAATGGCGCCAAAGCGCAGATCCAACCCAAAAAGGCTTCACCCAGTGGAGCCCTTTTACCGAAACAACGGAATACTTCGCGCCTTCTCAAAAGGAATTCATGATCAATTACCGGGTCGAAGACATCGAGGCATTGGTAGCGGTTTTGAGACAGGAAGGCGTAACCGTCCTTGATGAAATCGAGGCATTTGAATACGGCAAATTCGTCCACATCCTGGATGGAGAAGGGAACAAAATTGAGTTATGGGAACCAAATGATTTGGAGTATGATAAGATAGTGGAGGGGAGAACGAAGTGAAAGAAAAATCCCCAAAAAAGCCAATTTCCCCCTCCAAGTCCCTCCTCCGGTTTGATTCCTGACATCTCCTGGCTATCTTTGCTGAGCCCCAATAACGATCAGCCTAATGACACGCTCTTACCACAAAGTTTTTGCCAACGCTGCCACGCCCTGCCAACTGGACAAGTTCAGAACCATCGTTTTGGAAGGAGGAGCGGTATCCCCTCAAAGTTACGATGCCACGATTGCCCAAAACCCGCTCTTGTATTTTTACCCCAACAGTGAAGACATCCAGGGCATTGCTGCGCTGAAAATTCCGCATCCAGACTACAAGTTGTGGATTTTCAAACAAGCCGATCAAGCCGATCAGGCTGGGCGGTACACCTACGAATTGGGCTGGATCGTCAGTTTGCCGGCCTACCGCGGGCAGGGCATTGGCAAGAAACTGTCGGCCATCATATGTGCAGAAAATGAGGTAGACCTATTTGCCACTTCAAGAGTGGACAACTTTGCCATGATCAAGATTTTGCGTGATTTGGGATTTATCCAGCTTGGGCATTCCTATGCCTCCATTCGGGCAGATTATGACTTGAGTTTGTACGTTCGTTTGGGCAATTGAGCCGAAAGGTAAAAAATTTGACACTCCACCACTTCCTCCTTCTTTGGTCTACAACCTTTTGTCGAGAAAACTTATCTCTTCAAACGACTGTTATTACCTTGCCTGCACCCGATAGGAGGGGCCGATAAAAAAATAAATGTTCATTTTGCCCCACTACTATGCTTTTAAAAAACCCAACTATATGTACAAACTGCTACTTGTGCTGTTGGTGTCTTTCCTGAGTTTTGCTACCGTTTTCGCTCAGGACAAGCTCACCATCAGTGGTTATGTGAAGGATGCTAAAAATGGTGAAGCGCTCCTTGGAGCCACTGTATTTGTCCCCACTTTGGGAGAAGGTGTGACCACCAACGATTATGGATTTTACTCCATTACCTTGCCGCGCGGCACTTACGAAATCAGCTTCTCTTACATCAGTTTCCAAAAAGAGACCCGCAATGTCGTGCTGGACAACACGAACGTCAAGCTCAACCTGGAAATGAAAGAAGAAGCCACCGAACTGGAAACAGTGGTGATCAGTTCAGACCGCGTGGATGAGAACGTGCGCAGCATCGAAATGTCGGTCAACAAGGTAGAGATGCGCACCATTCAGAAAATGCCGGCTTTGTTGGGCGAGGTGGATGTGATCCGCAGCATTCAGTTGCTGCCTGGCGTAACCACCGTCGGTGAAGGCGCTACGGGATTCAACGTCCGGGGTGGCAACGTAGACCAAAACCTGGTCTTGCTGGATGAAGCGCCAGTGTTCAACTCCTCGCACTTGTTTGGTTTCTTTTCAGTGTTCAACCCAGATGCGGTCAAAGACGTAAAGCTCATCAAAGGGGGCATTCCTGCCGAGTATGGTGGTCGAATTTCCTCGATTCTGGACGTACGCATGAAGGAAGGCAACTCCAAGAAACTTTCAGTTGCGGGTGGATTGGGAACGATTTTTAGTCGCTTGTCGATCGAAGCGCCCATCATCAAAGACAAGGGCTCGATTATTGTGGCGGCCCGCCGCTCGTACATCGACGTATTGGCCAAACCGTTTTTGAAAGGCGATTTGAAAGACAGTCGTTTCTACTTCTACGACCTGACCGCCAAAGCCAATTACCGGATTGACGACAAAAACACGGTTTTCCTTTCTGGTTACTTTGGTCGCGATGTGTTTGGCGCTCAGTTTGGATTCGACTGGGGAAATACCACGGCTTCCGCGCGTTGGAACCACATTTTCAACGACAAGCTCTTTCTCAACGCTACTGCTTTTTTCAGCAACTACGATTACCGCTTGCAATCTGATCTTTTGGAACCGAATCCTCGAGATGCATTTCGTTGGAATTCGAACATCAAAAATTACAGTTTCAAACCCGACTTTACCTACTTCCTTAATTCCCGCAACAAGATTTCTTTTGGCGGTCAAATGATTTATTATACTTTCCAACCCGGTAAAGCCGTGGCCATTTCTGGTGGTGAAACCCGCATCATTGGCCAGGATAGCAAATACGCCATTGAAAACGCCATTTACATTGGCAATGAGCAAAAAGTGGGCAAACAACTCACCTTACAATACGGCTTGCGTTACTCTTTTTACACTTATCTCGGCCCAGGCAAAGGGTATACTTATGGCCCACAGACGGGAGCGCGCAGAGATCCATTGACTACAACCAATTACCAGGACGGCGACAAAATTGCCAGTTATGGCAACTGGGAACCGCGTTTTTCGGCCAACCTGGGTTTGGGCAAATCCAGCTCGCTCAAGTTGAGTTACAACCGTATGGCGCAGTACCTGCACCTGTTGTCCAACACGGCTGCGGCTTCGCCTTTGGATGTATGGACACCTACCAGCAACAACATCAAGCCACAACTTTCGGATCAAGTCGCCTTGGGTTTCTTTCAAAACTTCAAAGACAACCTGTTTGAAACCTCGGTGGAAGTGT
>NZ_JBBAKG010000153.1:0-10955 GCF_040403615.1 Haliscomenobacter sp.
GCAATGGAGAAAGCAGAAAGAAGGCCAAAAAACTGGCACCCAAAAAACGCAGTCCGCTCATCAACCAACGCAACCAAGGCGCTTGATCCTTGAAGCTATTGTCGCGGTAATACAAAAGCATCGCGTAGCCAAGGCCGAGCAAAAAGCAAAACAAGAGAAACCAAACGGGGTAAGAAAAAGTCAAACGATCCATAATTGTACTTAAATTGTCGGGTTATCGAGCGGTAAGCCAGCAAATATAAACGAAATTCACATCTTCCATCGTGCAACTTTCTGGCAATATGATTCTTTTGCGGCTACACGACAACACAATAATAAAGAACAGCTTCCTTTGTCAATAATTGCAGTCGAAAATTTATTCCTACAAAGCAACCCAAAGTGCCTCCAATACGTTTGTTCTTTTGGAGATTTGCTAAACAAATTAAGCGAAAATCCAAAACTTTTCTATATTTCCGTTGTAAAAGCATGTCTAAAATGAGTGCAAAATAAAATAATCGGATATGATCAAGAAATGGTTGGTTGTTTTGGTGCTGATGGGTGCAGCACTTGGTCCTATCAAAGCGGCCTACATGCTGCTGCCGATGGAACAGGATAAGCAAAAAGATCACCTCAAAGCCTACGGCATTACCTATTGGGTACTGAACAATGGCATTGAGGCGTGGTGGTTGTTGAATTATCGAGGGGGCAGTTTTGCTTTTCAACACAACAAAGCTTTTGAGAAAGAATGCCTCACCCGGGGTGTTTCCTTCGAGATCATTCCCGACGCACAGTTCAATGCCATTTTGACCCAAATTGCCGATCCAGAGGCCAATATGGAAGCCATGAAACTGGAGAAAGCACCCAAAATAGCGGTGTATACGCCAGATACGGATTCCAAAGGAGAGCGCATCCAACCCTGGGACGATGCCGTGACAATGGTGCTTACTTACGCAGAAATTCCCTACGAAGTCATCTATGACCGCGAGGTAATGAGCGATAAACTGGCCCAATACGACTGGCTGCACTTGCACCACGAAGACTTTACGGGTCAATACGGTCGCTTCTATCGTTCCTTCAGCTCATACGCCTGGTACCGAGAAAACCAGCGCCGCTCCGAAGAATTGGCGCGTAGCCTGGGCTTCAACAAGGTATCAGAAGCAAAACTGGCGGTAGTGAAAAAAATCCGCGATTTCGTAGGTGGCGGTGGATTCATGTTTGCGATGTGCTCGGCAACCGATACATACGACATCGCCCTGTCAGCCGACGGTCTCGATATTTGTGCCGAAATGTACGATGGTGACCCCGCTGATCCAACCGCACAATCAAAGCTTGATTTCAGCAAGACCTTCGCTTTCAAGAACTTCACATTGGTGAGAAACCCGATGGAATACGAGTTTTCCAATATCGATGTGGGCCAATCTCCTGGCCGGGACGTAATGGCCGAACAAGATTACTTTTCCCTGTTTGATTTCTCAGCCAAATGGGATCCCGTTCCCACTATGCTGACGCAATGCCATACCCGCACTGTGAAAGGCTTTATGGGACAGACCACAGCTTTCCGCAAGCAATACCTCAAAACCAATGTACTGGTTTTGGGTGACAACAAAGCCCACGGCGAAGCCCGCTACATCCACGGTATTTTTGGCAAAGGCTTCTGGACTTTTTATGGTGGCCACGACCCAGAAGATTACCGCCACCTGGTCAACGATCCAGAAACAGACCTGAGTTTGCACCCCAACTCACCTGGCTATCGCTTGATTTTGAACAATATTTTGTTTCCTGCGGCAAAAAAGAAAGAACGGAAAACCTGATTTCAAGTTTTTATGTTCACACGGTTCTATCCAAATGGGTTGAATGGTGTGAACATAAAATCCAAAACTGGAAATTTAACACATAAACACAAATTCAACCAAACATGCGCATCCTGCTTGCACTTCTCTTGCTTGTCGGTGCTTTTTTTGCTGGCGCCGCCTGGAGAAATACCGAAAACAAACAAGATACCGCTACTGAAGTAGTGGCCCGCAATGGACAACAGCAACATTCCTTGCCCACCCGTGCTGCCAGTGCCAGAGAAGGCACCACGCCTGAAGAAGAACACACCATCAGCCTGTTTGAGCGCGCCGCGCCCAGTGTGTGCTACATCACCACCTCGGTTGTGCGCCGGGATTTCTGGACACGCAACGTGATGGAAATCCCGCAAGGTTCCGGCTCCGGTTTTGTATGGGATCGCAATGGCCACATCATCACCAATTACCACGTGATTCAGAGTGCTTCCAAAGCCCTTGTAACGCTGGCCGACCGCAGCACCTGGGAAGCGGAATTGGTTGGTTCTGCTCCTGAAAAAGACCTGGCGGTGTTGAAAATCAAAGCCCCCACCAACAAAATGATCCCCATTCCGGTAGGTACTTCCGAAGATCTACGGGTTGGCCAGTCGGTATACGCCATTGGTAACCCTTTTGGATTGGATCAAACCCTAACCACGGGGATCGTCAGTGCATTGGGTCGGGAGATTCAAACCGAAAGTGGATTCCCGGTTCGCGATGCCATTCAAAGCGACGCTGCCATCAATCCTGGCAACTCCGGCGGGCCATTGCTGGATTCATCTGGTCGACTCATTGGGGTCAATACCGCCATTTATAGCCCTTCTGGCGCTTCTGCCGGGATCGGATTTTCCATTCCAGTAGCGGTAGTGCGCTGGGTGGTTCCTGAATTGATCAAATACGGCAAAATCAAGCGCCCAACCCTGGGTGTAGAATTGTTGGAAACCTCCGACATCAAGCGCAATCAATTGGAAGGGCCGCTGGTGATGGATGTGGTCAAAGGCAGTCCTGCCGCAGCGGCTGGTTTGCGGGCTACCCGTCGCGACGAATATGGCCGCATTGTCTTGGGCGACATCATCATTGCCATGAATGCCAAGCGCATCAATTCCAAAGAAGAACTTATTCTGGAATTGGAAAATTACAAGGCCGGAGATGAAGTCACCCTCACCCTGTTAAGAGATCAACGGGAAGTGAAGGTGAGGATTAGATTGACAGAGACGAAATAGATTTGGGGCCACACACTAGCAGACATTTTATTTCACGCAGATTCTACACAGATTTTTTCGCAGATGCCCACAGATTTTTCTGCGTAAAACCTGCGGTTGAATCTGCGTGAAATAAAGAACCTACTTCAACCTGATATTCACCGGATCCCAGTTGATCACTTTTTTCAAATCCGCACTCATGTTGGCCGCCAATGAAGGGCCAGCCGCACGGAATCCAAAGACTGCATCTTCCAGGATTTTCCCTTCTCCACGCACCGCATTGAAGAACACCACCATGTGGTCATAGCGATCGTCGTAGCCTTCGGCAGGAACGAAGCTTACTTTTTCCTGAAATTCCACATCGTGGGTGAATTTGTCTTTGGGGTATTTCTCGTCGTATTGCTTCAGGAATTTCTTCTGTTCCGCATCTGAGTACGTAAACAAAGAGTCGTAATAAGGGCTGTACATTGGCGCGGTTGGGCGTTTGAGGGTTTTGAGCGTTGCGTCGTTCCAACCCAACTCAATCACCCCATCAGAACCCACCAGGCGAGTTACGCCGCCGCCACCACCGCCATCGGCCAGGTTTACGCGGGTCATGAAGGTAAACGAAGCGTGTTTGTCAGTCTTGGGATAATCCATCAAAGCGGTCACCAAATCCATCGCATCGCGGCCATCTTTCCAGTAGTTGAGGTCACCGGTAGCAAAAATGCGATTGGGTCCAAAAGAGCCGGTGATGGTGTGCAGAGCAGTGATCAAGTGAACAAATAAGTCACCCGCTACGCCTGTGCCGTATTCCTTGAAGTTCCGCCAGCGGAAAAAGCGCAGCGCATCAAAAGAACGCTTGGGGGCATCACCCAAAAAACGATCCCAATCAATGGCTTTTGGGTCGATGTCAAAAGGCATGGTATAGTTCCAGGCGCCGAGGGCATCGCAGCGATCCATAGCCGCTTCTACATAGTTGATTTCACCAATCAGGCCTTTTTCGTACCACTCCCGTGCTTTGTGGATGCCTGCGGAACTGGCACGCTGGCTGCCTACCTGAAATGCTTTTCCGCTCTTTTTGGCAGCGGCAACCACCCTGGCACCTTCATCGATGTGGTGCACCATCGGTTTTTCGCAATATACATGCTTGCCAGCATTGAGTGCCGCAATGGAGATGTGATCGTGCCAGTGATCGGGGGTACAAATCAAGACTGCGTCGATGTCTTTGCGTTCCAGGATTTCACGAAAATCGCGGGTAGTAAAGATTTGATTGCCCCATTTCTCCTTGGCGCGCACCAGGCGATCATCGTAAAGATCGCACACCGCAGCCAATTCAACTCCGGGAACTTTCAGGGCGGTATCGGTATCAAAATGCCCGATGATGCCACAGCCAATCAGGCCAATACGGATGTTGTCAGTAGCGGCAACGGGCTTGGCATATGGTTCCAGCAACTGGACAGAAGAATTGTTACCCGCCAAAGCCTGACGCGAAACCCCGGTAAGCAGCGTAGTAGCCGCTGCGGCTTTTTTCAAAAACTTGCGACGATTGGTAGACATAGGAATCTGTGATTTTTCACACAATTTAGAGAAATAAACCCTGGAATTCCAAGCTTGTTGGACAAATGACTGTCAAGTATTCAGTCATGACGACATTTTGCGTGATCCAAATCTAAACATCGAAGTGCCACTTGGTGTTATTTTTGCAAGATGATCAAGCTAATTGCCTTTTTTCTGCTGTTTTGTGGTAACATTTGCCTGCTGGATGGGCAAAATGACTGGCGTATTGTGGGAAAATCCATCCCCACATTGAGGCAAGCAGTAAAGCCCTCCCCCACTTTCAACCTCTTGAAATCGATGCAAACCATTGATCAGCACCCCGCAGATAACCTCAAGCGACAAGCCTTGGCCTCTCCTTCCACCTTTCCTCAATGGTACTCGGTAAATCAACTGCCGTTTTTTTGCAAAATGGAGGTTAAAATGGAAAAAGCCTTTAGATTTCCAGTAAAAGTGCGCCTTGGGGAGGTTCAGTATGTGGAAAAAATGGAAGGAAAACTGCCAGGAACTCAATGAGCAGGATTGGTGTTTACTTCGTGGTTGTTTTTTCAGATACTGAAGAAGCCCTTAGGAAATGAAAATCTTCGATTTTCTAGTTGTTTTATTTCACCACCTTAGGCACCTCAGAAACCTAAGAGTCACCTGTCAAAGATTGTAATGTCAAAACCACTTGGTCACAAATCTTACGGATCGATTCCTCACCTTCCCGGTTCGCGTTTAGGCGGAGGGGATCACCATTGCCCGGAGGGTCAGGCCCGCATTGCCACTGAGCAACCCCGCGATACCAAGGATTTGATCATTGTGCAAGAAAAGCTCGATGGCTCCAACGTCGGCATTGCCAAGCAAGATGGGGAAATCATTCCCCTGGTACGCTCTGGCCACCACGCCTCTACCTCGCCTTACGAGCAACACCATCACTTTGCCAAATGGGTGAATTTTCACCAAAAAACTTTTGACGCCCTGCTGCTGGAAGGAGAACGCCTATGTGGAGAGTGGCTCTTGCAAGCCCACGGTACGCGCTACGATTTGGAAGGGCGCGAACCCTTTGTAGCCTTTGATCTTTTGTACAATCGCCACGAACGGGTGATTTTTGAAGAGTTCCAAGCGCGGGTATCGGCAGTCAACATTCCAATTGTTCCTACGCTTGCTCATGGAAAAGAGGCCATGTCTATTCAGCAAGCCATGCAGCTGCTCGAGGCGAGTCGGTACGGGGCGATTGACCCTGTAGAAGGAGCAATTTGGCGGGTAGAACGAGAAGGTAAAGTCGATTTTTTGGTCAAATACGTGCGTCCTGACAAAATCGACGGCTGTTATTTGCCGGAAGTGACGGGAAGTGGGCAAACCATCTGGAATTGGCAGCAATAACTTCAGTTGCACACATTTTTGCATAAAAATGTGTGCAACTGAAAACTTAAAACTACTTTTTCAATCGAATATCCTGCACTGGCTTACCCGAAGCGCCATTCGGCGCATTGATGCGCAACCAATCGGCCACTGTTGGCGCAATATCATTCACAAAAACGGCTTGACTGCCGCTTCCGGGTTGGATTTTCCAACCATAAAACAACAATGGAACGTGGGTATCATATTCATAAGCGACCCCGTGGGTAACGCCTTTTTGGTAGTTTGAATTCAGATAGCCAGGCTCGAGACTAAACAAAACATCTCCCGAGCGCTTGGCGTGGAAACCATTCATCAACAAATCCCGGCGGAATCCGCTGCAAGTGCTCACATCCGCGTTCAAAGGCACAACTGCGCAAGCAATTTCAGGCCGCTCCAACAAGAACTCGACCGTAGCGCGTTCAACCTCGGGCTTCTTGAGCTTATTTTTCTGGATCAGTTCATCGTCAAAATACAATTCCTGGGCATTGTAGATCGGCACCAGCTTGTTGACGCCGAAAATCCCGGCCAAATGCTGATTCAATGAATCTTGCACCGGCGGGCCCATGTTTACCGATTTCTGGTAACGGCGATCGTTCATGTAATTGATGTTGTAAGGCGCACCGTGGTCGGCACTCAAGAATACCAGGTACTCCCCTTTGCCTACTTGCTCATCCAGCAAAGTCAACAACCCAGCCAATTCCTGATCCAAACGCAGATAGGTGTCTTCTGCTTCGATGGAACTGGTTCCAAACAAGTGCCCCACATAATCGGTAGATGAAAAACTGACCGCCAGCAAATCGGTGATTTCGTCTTTGCCCAACTGCTCGTTGATCAGTGCTGCCTTGGCAATATCCAGGGTGAGGGAATTTCCCCAGGGTGAACTGGGTAGGTTTTTCAGATCCTGAAGATTGTGCGGAAAAACGGGTTTTTCCTCATGCCCAAATTTGCCTTCGTAGGGACTATCGTCGGCATCGCTTTCGGTGTACTGTGCAAGCGGGAGCAAAGGAGTCCAGGGCTTATTGATGTAGGCTTGCGCCAGTTTTTGCTCGTTGAATTTTTGTACCCAGGTGGGCAGGCTTTGGGCATAAAAAGTGCTGGTTACAAAATTTCCGGTTTTGACATCCAGCCAATAGGTTCCATTGGAAAAATAACCCGCAGGGAAAATGGAAGAGCGGTCTTTCAAAGCCACGCCAATGACTTTGGCGCGGTGGTTGGTGGCCAGTTTGAGTTCATCGCCAAGGGTCGTAACCAATAGATTGCGGGGCGACATTTGCAATCCATCGCTGGAAGCAACACCTACTGCGCTCACATTTTTGTCGTCGGCGCAGTATACCACCCGACCTTGTTTTTCGTCGTACCAGTTGTTCGATACGATGCCATGCACCGAAGGTGTAGTCCCCGTGTAAATGGTGGCATGTCCTGGCCCAGTTTCGGTAAAAGCATACGGGTAATGCGTATTGCGGCAATTGTAGCCTTGGGTGATCAGGCGCTTGAAACCACCCGTTGAATATTTGTCCCAGTAACGGTAAAGGTAGTCGTAACGCATCTGGTCTACCACGATGCCAACCACCAACTTGGGGCGGTCGGCAGGTGTTTGACCCGATAGTTGAAGAGAAATGAGGAATAGGGCAAAAAAGAACCAAGAGCTTTTCATTTCTACAGGTTTTGATCGAAAAAGAAAGGGAAATTAAGGGTTTTAGGTGTTTTGCCCGAAAATTAGCCCATTTTTTGGGGATTGCGCTTCGCACCCTTGGATTTTGCAATAAATTAACCTTGTGGAGATGTTGGGAATTGCTGATCTGAAAAAATTACGACAAATGTCGTAGAAAAACTTGCAACGCATTTCCTTTTATCATACCTTTACGACAAACGTCGTAGATTATGTCCATTGAAACATTCCCACAACCCTCAGAGGGCGAATTCGAGATCCTGCAAGTACTTTGGAAAATTGAACCAGCTACGGTTCGACAGGTACACGAATTGTTAAGCATCAACCGTCAGGTTGGCTATACCACCACGCTGAAACAAATGCAACGCATGCTGGAGAAAAATTTACTGCGCCGTGAGGATCGCGAAGCGGGGCATTACTACACTTGCCTGGTACGACAAGCGGAGGCCCGTCAAAATTTGGTTGAAAAACTCGCGCAGCAATTCTTTGAAGGATCAAGCACTCAATTGGCCATTCAAGCCTTGGGTTCTGGTGAAGTAAGCAACACGGAATTGGAAGAACTCGAAAAACTATTGGACGAACTCAAAAAAAAGCAGTCCCATGAATAGCAATCCCCTGATCTATGCCATTGATTGGACGCTATTGCATTCGGTTTGGCAAATTGGTTTACTGGGTCTTTTGGCACTTGGACTGGAGCGGTTTTGGCATCGTCATCCAGCACAATTCAGGCACAATCTATTGCTGTATATCCTTGGTGGAATGGTACTGGCAACCGCGTTTACCCTCTGGGGTGAATGGCAATACTTTGCCAGTATCCACCACCACTTGATAGAAAAGGATACTATTTTGCAGACTACTACAAACCTTCCTTATGCGCCTAAACCAATAGATCAACCCACAAATTACCAACTGGTTTCTACGGTTTTAGATTTCAAAACGTGGATCGAAAGCCACCTTTTTTGGGTTGTATGGTCTTGGGCATTGGGCATGGTCGCCTTCAGCTTGCGATTTGTACTGAACTATTTCTCCTTGCGGAGTTTGCGCCACCAAAGCATTGCTCTGGAAGACCCCTATTTTTCTCAATTGCTAACACAGGTCATGGCCACAATTGGCTTGCGATGCAAAGTAAGTTTGCGGCTATCCTCGGGCATCGCGTCGCCCCTTACTTTTGGATTTTTTTATCCAATTGTCCTTTTACCAATCGCACTAGTGGCGCAAACCTCACCTTCATTGCTGGAAGCGCTACTGCGCCATGAATTGATCCACATTCGGCGGGCTGATTTTTTAGTGAATCTAATGTTATCGCTGCTACAGATTTTGTTCTTTTATCACCCTCTGATTTGGATGATTACCCGCCGTGTGCAAGAGTTAAGAGAAGAAGCCTGCGATGCCGCTGTCTTGTATTCTGGTTGCGACAACCTGCTGTATGCGGAAGCCTTGCTGCAACTCCAAAAATTAAATCACCATCAAAATATTCCCCTGGCTATGCAAGCACAAAATCCATCTTCACATTTTGCTACCCGCCTTCGACAAATCATGTTGCGTCCGGGTCAACCTACAAAACGCAAGTATTCGAACGCTTTGAGTGGGTCGATTTTGCTGGTTTTGCTCCTGATGGCATCTTTCCTCGGCGCATTTACCACTTCGATTAAGTCTCAAAAAGCGAAGCTAAGTGTCAATGCCCCTGTTTTACTACCCCAACCTGAAAAGGGAAAGCTGATGAAACCGAAATCCAATGCTGAAGACATCCGTAACAACAGACCAACGCCACAAGATGAACCGCAAAAAAACCAACAAGAAGCACGTTCATTACTTGCCAGCCAGTTAATCGCACGTGATACGAATCCAGCTGTCAATCCAAATGAGGCCGTGCTTAGTGTAGCTGCTGATCGAATGAATGTGCTTTACATGGGGATTGACAATCCCATTAGTGTCGCATTGTCAGGTGTTTCTGCTGATCAGGTTTCAGCAAGTAGCAGAGATGTACGATTGACTACAATAGGCAAAGGCAAATACATTGCCAGGGCCTTTCGACCAGGTATAGCGATCATTTTCATTGAAGCGCCTAATTATCGGCAAGAAGTGAAATTTAGAGTAAAACCTATTCCAGATCCGATTGCCGTATTAGGAGCTGTGGGTATTCGCGAAGGGTTTATTTCTGAGTCCGCACTTAAAGAAATCAAAGGTCTGGAATCAAAATTATTTGGATTTGACATGGACGTTGCGTGTAATATTTTAGGATTCAATCTTATTTATATTGAAAAAGGCACAGATAATGTTGGGCAATCAACTAACCCTGGAGAAAATTTTAATGACGCGACATTAAAATTTACCCAGAACGCTAAAATCGGAGACCAATATATTTTTGATAACATCCGGGTCAAATGCCCAGGAGATGAACAAGGTCGAAAAATCAACAACATTGCCATCAAAGTAGTAGCCGATCCAATTAAGGAATAGTTTTTTGATGAAGTAATAATGCAGGATGGAAAAATTGTAACCAATCCCCCCACAATGCATTATTCCTTCATCAATCAAAACTCAAACCTTAAAGCCATGCACACTTTCCAGCGATCATTTTTCAAAGGCTGTTACTTTATTCTGTTCAATCTGTCTTTCGTGATTTTGTTGGGCAACCGATCCTTGAACACTTTTGACCAATACCATCGTCCCTTAGCTCACCAAAGGGTCGTACTGCTTGCCGACACTGAAATCAAGTTATCCGAATTAAAGGCGCTCAAGCGACTGGATGCTACTTTTCCCAGCTTCAAAGCCCAAAGCAATTGCCCGGTGATTGGCTTCAACCTCTTTTTTTTGGCCAGAAAAAAAGACGGGATCAGCATTGTCAACCCAGGAGAAACCTTCAATGAATATACCCTAAAATTGATTGATCAGGCTCAGGTCGGCGACCACTTGATCTTTGACAACATCCGCATCATGTGTGTTGGTGAAGAAAGTTCGAAAAAATACGGGGGGATTGGGTTGAAGGTAATTGCGGATTGACGTGATCTTGATGCTACGAGGATACATCTTTAAGTACCAAAATCTAATTTTTTTCTATCTTGCTCTACGTTGAACCATAAACCAAATCAGCATGGACGAGAAATTATTTCAAAATGTAGCAAACGGCTATTATATTTTCCAGAGTATGCCCGACAATGTAAGCGATAACTGGGACCGGTACATCTGTACCAACGGTGTTGATTGTTCAGAGGTAGAATCGAATTATGAGCCCAAACCTGATGAAATAGTTTTTTTTGGCAGCATTCATGCTGGTGATTTTAAAGTGGTCTTGTACAAGAGAGGAGACGTAGCACCAGAAAAGAAGTGAATCTGTTTTTTTAGAAGTGGTGGAGGTAAGGG
>NZ_JBBAKG010000154.1:0-10903 GCF_040403615.1 Haliscomenobacter sp.
CTATAATCAAGACGAAAGCATATAGTTTTATCAATTTATTCGCTATTTTTTTTGTTTTTTTTATCGTGATGGATGTCTTGACTTATTGGATCAAATTACCCAGTATTTCTGGTTCAATTTTTGAAAACGAATTTAAACAAAGTCCAGGTCTTTTTTTTACTAGCATGGTCTTCATCGCTCCGATTTTAGAAGAGCTGATTTTCAGAGGTGTTATGTTCTCATATCTACTAAAACATAAATCAGAATGGGCAGCGATACTGTTTTCTGCCTTACTTTTTGGATTGGTTCATGTCAGCCCTGATCAAGTAGTTTGGAGTTTTTTGGGTGGTATTTTCTTGGGCTATGCCTACCTAAAATCGCAAAATATTCTGGTTCCTATACTGTTTCATGCACTGAATAATTTCCTGTATTACATTTATATGTGCAATAACATTTCATCATGGCTTGACTTAATAAAAGATTAGAATATCAGATAGACTAAAAGTGGCCCATCTTTTTTCATGCCCTCAACAATGCCCTCAACTTACTTTTTATGTCAGATAATGCAGACTCTATTATAGAATTCTTTAACTCCTAAAACCAGCACGACCATGCCTCTTTTCAAAAAAATACTCCTGGCTTACTTTCTGATCGCCGCAGCGCTACTCTTCAAGCTCGATCTTGATCCACGGAATTTTCTGTTTGTGGCTCAACCCGCAATCATTGCGCTGTTGTATTGGCGAAAACAACTCGATATAAAATTGGAAACCGTTCAGAACATAGCTTTTTTCGGTTTTTTGGTATTTTATGGCTTCGACCTGATCATTCAGATCTATGACACATTGAAGGACAATGATACCCTCGTGAAAAAGTCAATTGTGTTGAAAGTCCTATTCTGTCTAGCTGTAGGAATGGCATTTAGCAAAGAAAAAGAAGTCCCTGCTGAGGAAGCTGATTGAAACTTACGCACCAAAAGTTACATTTCGGTATATTAAGCTTAATGGCAAATGGACATCTATGGACTTGAAATGAATGGTCGTTTCAATGCCCACAAACTCTTCTTCTTCCCATGTGTGCGGTGTGGAACGAAATAGGGTCAATATTTCTGAATGGTCTTGTTGTACTAGTACATATTCTTGGAAAGACTCCAAGGATCGATACCGTAAAAATTTATCTTTTCGATCATAATCTTCTGTAGTGGGAGACAAAACTTCAACAATCAAAATTGGATTGACAATGGCTTGAGCATCACTTTCTGCTATTATGGGGGTTTCCGCTACGACTATGGCGTCTGGATACAGGTAAAAATTGAGCTTTGGCAGGAAGATTTTTTGGTCACTTCCAAACAATTCTAGTCCGGTTTTTTTATCCAATTCATTACCCAAATATTGCAAGATATTCTTTGAAATGCGGTTGTGGTTGATGCTTCCTCCTGACATATGAATTACTTCACCATTATAAAATTCATGTCGCTCACCCGTACGAGCTTCAATCTCGAGGTATTCAGCAACGGTGTATTTGCCGTTCAAGAGAACTGATTGTTTAGACCGGTATTGCAAACTTGTCGCTGCCATGTTTTCATTTTTGCAACCTAAAGATAGGTCATTTTTCGAATCAATGCAATGGTTCCGCGTCACTTCCCCTCCTCACGATTGAAACTCATGCCTGATCCTAAAATCCCGGGTGCCTTGCTTTGAATGGCTTCGCTCCGATTTGTTGCGTTTGCTCGCAATCTTGATGACGCGCTTGAATTTGTAGCGCAGAATATGGACGACCCCCAACAGGCAATGTTTGCGTGGCCCCGTGAATACAAAGGTTTGTTTTTGATTGAGAAAGTCCTTGTGAATGAGTTCGCATTTGGGAGAAGCACCGTACAATGCGGCCAAACGCACGGAGTTGGTACCAAAGATCAGTTGCTGAGTGCCATACACCCACAGCGCATACCCCACACAAAACCAGACAAAGAAATTGAGCCAGGTCTTTTTGCGGGTGCTGGGATCCATCCAGAAGCAACACATTTCGGTGTGCGGTACGGAGGCTTTGACTTGTTGGTACATTTCCTCGCGGTATTCGCTGCCCACAAATACCTCCAGGGTGCGTAGGGTATCGCCGGTGCCGAGCACAAAACCGCCCACCATGCGGGATTTCCAATGAATGGCAAAAACCTGATTGTTTTCGTAATAGTCGCGGTTGACCTTGAAACCAGAGCACTGGGTGTATAGGCTGGCATAAACGTCCAAGGCTGGAGCGGTTTTGATTTTGTTGAATTTTGGTAAGTAGAACATAGCGATTTTTTTTGTAAGTGCTTTTTGCCTTACAAAGGTGCAGGGATCAGCTCCCCTGCGCATCCACATCTTGATGTGGGTAGTCGCTGTGTTCTAGGAAATTCGCGGCAATTGGATGGAGATTAAAAAGCCATTGGTTGTAACTACTTGAAAGGTGGCGCCAATTTGTTCGGCGCGCATGCGCATGTTGCCCAATCCTGACCCTGTCGTTTTGTAGTCTTTAATTTTGACCTGGCCATTGTCGTGGATGGTCATTTCAAGGCCATTGGTACCCAGTTTTTGGAGCTTGACGCTGACTTTATCCCCTGTGGAGTGTTTGGCCGCGTTGGTGATGGCTTCTTTGTAGATGAGGTACAGGCTTTGTCGCACCTGAGAAGGTACATTCTTGTGCATGGCCAGTTGATCTACCTGTAAGTCGAGTAAGATGTCTTTCGGGGTCAGCGTTTCTTCGGCGTGCTCGCGCATGCGGTCGATCAGGTTCTCGAGTTTGTCCTGGCGGGCATCGATTGCCCATACGGTATCGCGCATGCGCGACATCGCGCTGCGACTCAGTTCGCTGATGCGCCGAAGCTTGGGTTTGTTTTTTTCTGGTGCGGTCAATTCCAGGATTTCTGACTGCATGGCGAGTCCAGATAAAATAGTGCCCACATCGTCGTGCAAGTCGCTGGAAATGCGTACCCGAATGCGTTCAATTTTGAGGGCTTGCTGGAGGCGGTAAGTGAAGATGCCGTAGGCAATGATGGTGATTAGAGCGATGCAGAGGAGGTAAAACCACCAGGTGCGCCACCAGGGGGTAGGAATGTAAAAAGACAATTTTTTGGCTGCACTTTCCGGCATCCAAATCCCGTCGGCATTGGTGGCAATTACTTCCAGCGTGTACGAGCCTGGTGACAACTTAGAAAAACGGACAAAGGCAGGGTTTGGGGTTTCAATCCATTTGGAATCCTGCCCAATCAAGCGGTATTTGAGCCGAATAGACTCCAGATCGTTGTATTCGATGGCTAAAAAGTCAAAAGACAGGGTATTTTGTTGGTACCGTAGTCTTGGCATTTTTGAGCGCAACTGAACATTTCCCCAGGCCCTGGGGGCATCTACGTCATTTATTTTGATTTTTCCAATCATCAAGGGAGGAAAAGTATTCCTGTTTTTAATTGAATCTGGATGAAATACATTCATTCCATTAGGCCCACCCAGCCAGATTTCACCGTTGGAGGTTTTAAGCCAGACACGGGGGCTGAATTCCTGGCTTTGTAGCCCATCCGCTTGTGAAAAGCGATCCCAGTGTTTTTGTTGGATGTGGTACCGAATCAGTCCGTTGTTGCCACTCAACCAAAGGTAGCCCTTAGCGTCAGGGATGACAGTATAGAAGGTTTCCTTGGGCAAATTGGGGGCAGGTTGAAGTTTGCTTTTTTGCGGCACACTAATCGCTCGTCGATCCAGGCTATAAAGGCCTTTACTCGTGGCGATCCAAATCTTGTCTTGCATTTCACAAAAAGCATGACATTCTCCAACTTTGTCCAGATCAAGTACTTTCTTTAGCTGCTCTTTTTTTTTCTGGAGAATCAGCAAGCGGTGGTAGTTGTCCGCAATAAAATAGTACCCGTGCGCATCCTGATAGAAATTAGTAATATTTTGGAGTTGAAAAGGTTTGAGGTTGAGAAAAGGATGACGAGTAAAAGAATTGCCCTTGAATCTTAATTCATCAATGGTGTTTTGAATCGCAATTAATGATTTTTGGGATTGATTGTGTCCAATGTGGTTGATTACTTCGTATTGACCCAAAAAATACGCTAATTTAAAATTAAATTTTTTCTCATCAGTATTCCAGTACAATAAGCTATTGCGATAATTTGCCCATAAATGACCTTGATTATCTTCCACAAGGGCAGTGAATTCGGGTAAAATGGACACCATTGCATATGCACTATTTTCAAATTTTGTATCATGTAAAAGCAACTCCCGATTTTTGTTGAGCAAATAGAACCCAGAATCAAGCGTACTGACCCAAATTCTTTTCTTTTTATCTTCATAAACAGTGGTTATTGACTTGTTCTCAAGCTCGGGAATTTGATCAATTTTTTGGCTACTTAAACTTGCGTAAGCAATACCCTTGTCTTTTTGACTAATCCACAGGGTAAGCAATCGATCCACGTATATTTCTTGTAATGAATTACTAGTGAGCCCAAATTGGGTGTTCCGATCCACTAAAAATTGATCAACAAACTTCATACTTTGTTTATCAAAAACCAATAGTCCAGCAGCTTCGCTGGTCACTAAGAGATAACGGGTTGTCAAGGGAACGATGGACGACGTTTCTCCAATTCCTTGTTCGGTTACTTTTACCTTGTCGTTATAATCATTGATGATCCAGGCCGTATCTCTTTTAGGGTAGTAAACGCCTAAACCCATATTGACTGCTGCCCAAATAACACTATCTCCTTCAGGATAAGCACTGAATGTCCAGGTGTTTAAATTATTGAGAACCTCAGTGCCGTTCGCATAATTGGTAAAGGCTTTTTGTTGGCGTTTTCCTGTCTTAATATCTATGATTTGGACATCCCATTTACCTCCAAGTTGGGTTGAAACGACATGCGAAACTTCGCCTAAATGATCTGCAATTGCATAATGGAGATTCCCCTCTAAGGAGAAAAGGCGTCTGAATTTTTTACTTTTTACATTAAACACATAAAGATAAGCTCCTCCATTTTGCTCAATCTTTACCCATAAATCTCCATTTTTATGAAAATAAAAAGCAGTATATTTTTTTTTAATGGCTTCCTTTTTAGCTGATTTTAACTGAAAAGGCTCAAAAATACCTTTGTTGCGTTGATAGCAGTAAATTGATTCAGCGCTTGTAAACCATAAGTTTTTATTATCGTCTTCAAAAAAGGTGCTGGTAATCGTTTTATTGGTTAACTCAGGGTATGTTTTAATCTCTTGACCATTAAAACTATTCAGTCCATCTCGTGCACTAAGCCACATCAGACCATCATGGTCTAAATACATATAAGTACGATTACCCGTGGTAAATCCATGCTCCTTGCTGAGGTGTTGAAAATGAAGTTGGGTTTTATGCTGAGCAAAAGATGTCTGCATAAAACCCAAAAGCCAGATAACTATCCATTTCCTCGACATCCACATAGGCTGTGGCAACTTATTAGACATTATGTCTATCGTTTAAAGCTAGGCTATATCTGATTCGTCTTGCACTTGCAATCGCTGCCAGGCAATCAAATATTTTGTTCCAGCAATAGTTTCGACTACATCATCAGGAGCTACCATTGATTGAATTGCCTCACGGAGTTCAGCTTCAGTTAGCACAACATCCTGAACGTTATTGTCGCTTGGCCCTTCTGGTGCACAACGAGGCGGACATGGATCCGGGCAAATTATACAATTTCCTCCCTGACCACGTAATTCAATCCCGATGAGTGGTGTATGCTTGGCAGGTACCGCTAGATGGGTAAATGGAAATTTCCCATTTTCCAATAATCCAACTGTTTGAAAATTAATGCCGTTGCAATCTTCAACCTGCAACAATTCACGAATAACCTGGGCACTGAAGTAAGAGGCAAAGGTAGCATCCTGGCCACCGAAAACTACAGCAAATTTCCAAAATTGCCAAACAGAATCGGCTGCAAACCTTCGTGTTACACGATCAATTTGTATTTGTTCGGCTGTTCCGCGAGAAATAATATACCCAGGCATACCACGAAGATTTTCATCCACTTCATCTCCCGAACCAGTAACACCAACCACAATCAAACTGTTAATTTCGATCGCATTGTATAAGCGAATTCCAACGCAATCTGGACGATCATTGAGTACTTCGTTCAGAATTTCTGCGGGTAAGAACCCAGAAAGTGAATTTATTCCAAGTTCGCTCCCCAAGTCAATCACATTTTCATTGATCAACTCTTCTGCTTTTGAAAACTCAATTTTTTTTCCGGGTTCATCTGTAGTATGAAAAGGCATGGTTTTAGGTGTTTTTTGGTTAAAAATGTAGGTTCCTAGCTCAATTTTTCAAATCTCCCCCTCCAGCGACTTTCGAATCACTTCCGCTTTGCTATTCACTTCCAGAGTACGGTAAATCCGTTTGATGTGGTCGCGTACGGTATCGATGGAGATGTCGAGTTTGTCAGCAATCATTTTATAGCTCAGACCATCAACGATGCCTTGCACGATTTCTTTTTGGCGCACTGAGAGCTGCTCTCCTTCTTTGCGTTCCTTGGGCATAAAATGCTGGGCAATCTTGCGTGCAATGGAAGGCGACATATACGAACCACCCCGGTGTACCGTAAAAATGGCTTCCCGTATGGTTGCCAATGGCGTGCGCTTGGAGATGTACGAGCATGCCCCTGCACACAGGGAATTAAAGATTTTGTCCTCTTCTTCAAAAGTGGTCAGCATCACAATGTCTACTTCGGGATACTTTTGTCGGATGTGGTAAATGCCCTGGATGCCCGACATACCGGGCAATTCAATGTCCAACAAAATCAGATCAAGAGTCGGTCTGGAAGCGTCCTTGATGGCCTCCAAAAACTCCTCCATACTCTTGGCAATGAGTACTATTTTCAAGGACGGGTGCACCGCCAGAAAATTTTCCAGACTTTCGCGGATCACCGCGTCGTCTTCCACGATTGCCAGGTTGATGTTTTCCATAACACAAAGATGAAGAAAGGAAGGTCGGGGTTCAACCACATGATGATGTGGTCAGGGGTGTGTTTAGGGGCGATAAAAAAATAAATTGTTCATTTTGCCCCACTACTTAAAGTTGAAACTACTACTTTTTTTTAGTAAATGAAAAAAAATATCACTTAGTTTGATTTCTAAAATAAGCCTAAACTATTTTCGTTATCTTTGCGTTATCTTTGCGTCAGATTAGTAATTTAAACTTTAAAAATCCTTTTCAAACTCCGAACATGGATGCCATCGCAGTTGCCCAACAAAGCCTAACGAAAAAAGGCTACCTCGACCTGGAGGTAGACCCTACCCTCGATCTCTTCGCGGAAATCAACCGCTTGAAGAAAGAAAAAAACGCCATCATCCTGGCCCACTATTACCAGGAATCTGATATTCAGGATATTGCCGATTACATTGGCGATAGCCTGGGGCTTTCGCGCGAGGCGGCCAACACCGATGCCGACATCATCGTTTTTGCGGGCGTACACTTTATGGCCGAAACCGCCAAGATGCTTTCTCCACAGAAGAAGGTTTTGTTGCCCGACCTGAAAGCAGGTTGTTCTCTGGCCGATTCTGCTCCTGCTCCGCTGTTCAAAAAATTTCTGGAAAAATACCCGGATCACATTGTCGTCAGCTACGTCAACTGCTCGGCAGAACTCAAAACCCTGACCGACATTTGCTGTACCTCCACCAATGCCGTGGATGTGATCAACAGCATTCCGAAAGACCAAAAGATCGTTTTTGCCCCGGATAAAAACCTCGGAGCTTACCTGATCAAAAAGACGGGTCGCGACATGGTGTTGTGGAACGGTGCCTGTATGGTGCACGAGATTTTTTCGCAGGAAAAAATTGCCAAGCTGATGCTACGTCATCCCAATGCCGAATTCATTGCGCACCCCGAATGCGAAGCACCCTTGCTCGACAAAGCGCATTACATCGGCTCTACCACCGGTTTGCTGAAATACACGCAGAAAAGCGCTGCCAAAGAATTCATCGTAGCTACCGAAGCGGGTATTTTGCACCAAATGCAAAAGGCATCGCCCGATAAGGTATTCATCCCGGCGCCACCTGAAAACGCATGTGCCTGCAACGAATGCCCGCACATGCGTTTGAATACCCTGGAAAAACTGTACTTGTGCATGAAATACGAATCGCCGGAGATCATCCTGCCGGATTGGGTCATCGCACAAGGGCGGGTATGCATCGACCGCATGTTGGAGATTTCACAAAAGGCGGGGCATATTCATTAATCGTGCTCAACTTGAGATAAACATCATCCCGAATCTAAAACCGGGATGATGTTTATAATATCTTAGAACCAACCGGTTCCGTAGTTCATGAATGGCCAGGGAATACCTGCCAACATCACCAACAAACCAATCAGGTAAAACCAGAAGGTCGTGCTGAACTTTCCAGCATCGCTGGCCTTGCGCTTGGCACGGCTGTACCCGATAGTGATCAGCGCAATGGCAAAGATCATCATGGTCAGGTGTTCTACAGCAAAGAAACGCAACACCTTATCGCCCATCGCGTCGCCAAAAGCAACCACACGCGGACTTATAAAATACAAAATCAAACCAATCACCAATTGCAGGTGACTGAAAATCAGGGCAAAAAGACCCAGGCGTTTGTCTTTATTGGTATAGCTGGCTTTGCCTCCCATCTTGGTCAGGGCATTGAAGATGGCCGCCAAAAGCAACACCAAAACAACCCAGCGCAAACCTGAATGGGTGTGTACAAGCATTGGATACATAGAATATTGTTTATTTGATGAATGATTTTGTTGCGGGCGATCACAAAGGATTGCCCCTACCGGCCCATGTGTACTAACAACACCGAAATGTCCGACGGCGAAATGCCGCTGATTCGGCTGGCCTGGCCGATGGTACGCGGGCGCACCCGGGTCAATTTCTCCCTGGCTTCTTTCGATAAGGAAGGTAAAGCGTGGTAATCCAGTGTATCCCACAATTTCACTTCTTCCAGACGGTTCATTTTGTCTACCAGATCCTGTTCTTTGCGGATATAGCCCTCATATTTCATGTTGATTTCAGCCAACTCGATGCATTCCTGCGTATGGCCTTGAAGAAATTGATCCAGATCTGGCACAACAGCACGCATCTCGTCCAGGCCAATATTGGGGCGCAGCAGGATGGAACTCAGTTTCACCTTTTGCCGCGTAGCTGCACTTTCTTTAGACTCCAGATAAGCGTTGATTTGCTCAGGCGCAATGCCATAATCATCCAGAAAACGCTCGATTTTGCGGGCAGATTCTGCTTTGGAAAGTACGCGCTCCATGCGCTCTTCCATGCCCATTACCCCCAGTTTGTGGGCGAGGGGAGTCAGGCGCAGGTCGGCGTTGTCTTGGCGCAACAGGATGCGGTATTCCGCCCTTGAGGTAAACATGCGGTAAGGCTCCTGCGTGCCTTTGTTGACCAAATCGTCGATCAATACACCGATGTACCCTTCCGAGCGTTTGATGATCAGGGGGTCTTGCTCCTGGATGGCCAGATGGGCATTGAAGCCCGCCATCATGCCCTGGCAAGCAGCTTCTTCGTAGCCAGTAGTACCGTTGATTTGTCCGGCAAAAAAGAGGTTCTTCACCAGACGCGTTTCCAGCGTCAGTTCCAGTTGCGTTGGCGGAAAGTAATCGTACTCGATGGCATAGCCCGGGCGAAACATCTTGACGTTTTCAAACCCCGGAATCAGGCGCATGGCCTTGTATTGCACATCTTCAGGCAGGGAGGAGGAAAAGCCGTTGACGTATATTTCACAAGTATCCCAGCCTTCGGGTTCTACAAAGAGCTGGTGCCGATCCTTGTCCGCAAAGCGGTTGATCTTGTCTTCAATCGAAGGACAATAACGCGGCCCCAAGCCCTGAATGCGCCCGTTGAACATCGGGGAGCGATCGAAACCTGTTTTCAGTACCTCGTGTACTTCATTGCTGGTATAGGTAACGTGGCAAGGCAATTGCTTGGTGAGGCGGGGCGTATCGGTATAGGAAAATTTGCTGGGATTGTCGTCGCCAGGCTGCTCTTCCATGACGGCATAATTCAAGGTACGGCCATCTACGCGAGGCGGAGTACCAGTCTTCATGCGGCCCGCTTCAAAGCCCAGTTCCACCAATTGCTCGGTGATGCCCTTGGCAGCGCTTTCGCCTGCGCGACCACCGCCGAGCTGTTTTTCACCAATGTGGATGATGCCATTGAGGAAAGTTCCATTGGTCAGTACCACCGCTTTACCGGGTATTTCGAGGCCCATGCTGGTCACTACGCCGTGTACAACTCCACCGCGAATGACCAGACTCTTAACCATATCTTGCCAAAAATCCACATTGGGATGTGCTTCCAGCATGTTGCGCCATTTGCGGGCAAACAACATCCGGTCGCTTTGCGCCCTTGGACTCCACATGGCAGGCCCTTTGGAACGGTTGAGCATGCGGAATTGCACCATGGTGTGGTCGGTCACAATGCCGGAATAGCCGCCCAGTGCATCGATTTCGCGCACAATCTGCCCTTTGGCCACGCCACCCATGGCAGGGTTGCACGACATTTGGGCGATGGTTTGCATGTTCATCGTCACAAGGCACACTTTGGAGCCCAAATTTGCTGCTGCCACCGCGGCTTCACAACCGGCGTGGCCAGCCCCCACTACTATCACATCGTATTCGGGAAACATCAATCGCTATTTTTCAAGGGGTAAAGGTAAAGAAAAGGGATGGTTTTAATGCCATAGAACAGTAAAATGGGGGAAAACGTTCGGAGGGGAGAGTAGAACGTGCTATTCTAATTTACGCCATTTTAGTTCTAATTTAGCTAAACGATCAAATTGAGAGCTTCCTGTGACGTGAAAAAGTACATGATTTGAAAATTCCCCGCTTACTTCTTTTACATTGGCTTCTAAATAGTGTCTGTCCATTTAGTCCGTGCAGAAAGCCAAAGATGAGGGCTTAAAGCAGA
>NZ_JBBAKG010000155.1:0-10829 GCF_040403615.1 Haliscomenobacter sp.
GTGTTCAACAGGAAGATGGAAAAATCAACATCAAACGGCGCTTGCAAATCGAAGCACTGGATTTGCCGGCAAGTGAATACAGCGCATTCAGTAATTTTTACCGCGAAGTTGCCAAATTGGATGCTGCCAAAATGGTGCTGATCAGCAACTAAGCGCAAGTCTAACATGAGTCATCCCGAATTTTTGAAAAGCCAAAATCTGGAGAAAATCTAATCGCGGAGCGATTGAATTTTGAATAGCCCCGGTCGTCCGGGGAAATAGTAAGGTCAAATTGCTTGCAACCACGGCAGTGGTTGAACTCAATTGAGCAAAAAATTCAACCGCATCCGCGGTTGCAAAACCTTTTGCTACCGAAATGACCCCGGACGACCGGGGCTATTCAAAATTCAACCGCTTTCGCGGTTCGTACTCCCAAAATTCGGGATGACTCATGTTTATCAAGAAGTAAAAGCGCAATGTTCCTTATTTATTCCGCACTTTTCACCAATTTCCCCGCAAAAACCTTGCCCTCGGTACTCAGTTTGAAGATGTAAATGCCAGGAATCCAGTCGCCAATTTGGAGGTTGTTGTTGAAACGATTGACTTTTTGTTGGTGCACCAATCTGCCCGCAGCATCATACACGTGCAGCAAGCCATCCATTTCTCCAATGCTGGGCAATGATACCCAGTCTTTGGCAGGATTGGGAGAAAGCAGCAAGGTTTGACTCGCCAATGGCTCCCGTACTGCCGTGGTTTGGCTGCTGCGGAATGATGTACTGTACATGCTCAAACCTCCTCGCTGGTTGCCGACTATCATATCTAGCCAGCCATCACCATTTAGGTCGGCCAGGTCGGCTTTGGTGCGGCCTCCCAGGCGCATGCCTCCCAGGTTGCTGTCGCTAATGGTAAACGTTCCGTTCAGGTTGTTGTCGATGTTGTCATACAGTCGAAGTTCACCTTTCTCTGTACCCAACAACAAGCGTAAACTTTGATTTTGACGAAAAAATAAAGGCGTGCTGTACCCTATGAAGTTGCCTTCAGTCGTGCCGTCTACTTTACCCATGCGCTGTATGTTGGGCGCATCGGTTTCTTTTGCTTTAAAAACAGCCTGCTTGACCGTTCCGGTATTGGGGAAATAACTCACATTGCCTCTGCGATTGCCTACTACCAGGTCGGGCAGCTTGTCGCCATTCAAGTCCACAATTTGCGGTACTGCTCCCTGGCCAATGTCAATGCCCATGTATTTGGATTGCCACAAGCCATACTGCAAGGGTTTGCCAGGGCCCGCCGTATTCTCAGCGTAATACATTTGTCCAAACTCCGCCCCAACCAGAATATCCAAATCCTGATCGCCGTCCATATCGCCAAAAGTGGGCGCCAGCGCAAAGTTTTCGCGGTTGAACTGATTCATGCCCAACCAATCGCGATCCACTATTTTGAAACGGGGAGCCTTGGTGGTGCCTACGTTTTTGAAAAGCGTAAGACCAATGCTGCGTTGCCCTTGTGGCAAAAACCTGGCCCCATTGCCCACTACGATGTCCATCAAACCATCCGCGTTGTAATCGATGAAACTTGGATAGGCACCGGTACCCAGGTCAACCATATCGGCCACCAAAAAATTATCTTGTTTGAACTTAAATTCAGGAACCTGCTTGCTGCCATTGTTCTCGTATACCCACAACACATTGACATCCTCAGATCCATTGTTTTCGTTGGGGGCTATCAAGGCTTCTTTCTTGCCATCATTGTTGATGTCGGCCATATAAACCGCTGGAAAAATAGGCAGATCAACACCTTTGTCATTTCCTGGGAAGCGCGGATCCTGTTTGTTGAACCAGGCCTGGGTACAAGAGCCCCCATTGGTCAGTAGGTTGATGTTGTTGAAGGAGACATCTCCGATAAAAATGTCGAGGTCTCCATCACTGTCTACATCGTTGGTGGTGAGGGTTGAACCAGAGTGGCGATAGTCTACGGAAGGGTTGCTGGCTCCAGTTTGAAAACACTTGCCTGGCCCTGAAGACAAATTCATATTGGCGCTCAACCCATCCTCGTACATGCCTCCCCAACAGTTGTTGGAGAGTTTGAAGATCATGCTGTCGCGACCATAGCCTTTTTCTACCGAGAGGTTTTGGTAATATTCGACATAACCGCCGGAAAGATTAAACGTGAGGATATCCAGGTCAGAATCGCAATCCACATCGTCAATTGCGGGGATGTCAATTCGACTGATGTAAACCTGGGCTTTGCCGCCGCTACTCAACGGGAAATAGGCTAAATTGAACGGCCCTTTGAACGGATAGCGCTTAAAGGCCAACTTGTTGCCTTGCCAAAATCCAGTATAGGCCGTCACTCCATCGATTCCCGGTATATCAGAGTAGGCAATGATGTCGGTAATTCCATCTCCGTTGTAATCCTTGAGGAGACACCAGTCGGTTAGAGCTGGAAAATGCTCCGTCAATTCCGGTGCAAACACATACTTATTGCCTTGCCGGAAATAAGCAAGGTGCAGGTTGGCGGTGCGGTCAAAGATATACAAGTCTTTCAACCCATCGTTGTTGAGGTCGGCTTCCGACAATTGCGGACAATTGAGCCCTCCTCCCCAGGGATTGGACAGTAAACCTGTTTCTGTTTCTACTTCTATCTTTAGAGGGGTAAAGGTTTGGGCGATGGCTAAACTGCCCAGCAGCAGCAATGCCCAAATGAGGCAAAACTTTGTCCTAATCATCATATGCTATGTTTGTTTGAACGGTGTTCCTCCAATTGCTCGAAGGATTCTGTTGGGTCTTTTGCAAAAGTGATGCCAAACTAGGTGTGAAGGGTGAAAAAAATTAAATAAATTCGTAACGTGTTTTTCGCCACTCACTGCAAGAACAACAGAAAGATAGCCTTTTTTAGGGTAAAAACATGCTTTCGAGGGGCGTAAAATCCCCATTTGTACTACGTATTTCATTTTATCCAGCTGTTCGACGATACTTACTTCCACTTTTCACAAGATTTCTTACTTTAGGGCATTGGTCCAAAACCGTGTCTATGCAACGTACATTTACTTTTGTCATGCTCCTCCTAGGGATGCTGACATCTCTCTTTGCCCAAAATGACCTGGCCACCGAGCTGTTTCAAAAACTGCAATACCGCAACATCGGCCCCTTTCGCCCCGGCTGCTGGATCGTGGACATTGCTGTACCCGAACAGCCTCAAAGTGAACACCTTTACACCATTTACCTGGCTACCCGCAATGCTGGCCTGTACAAATCCACCAACAACGGTACCACCTGGACTTCAGTATTCAATAGCCCCGATGTACATGCACTGGGTGCAGTAGCGGTTTCCCCTTCCAATGCCAACGTGATTTATGTAGGCACTGGCGATTCGTATTACGCCCGCAGTTCCTACAGCGGTAATGGAGTACACAAAAGTACCGATGGGGGCAAAACCTGGACCCATTGTGGTTTGCCCGAGAGCCAGCACATTGGCAAAATTTTGGTTCACCCTAAAGACCCCAATACGGTTTATGTGGCCGCCATGGGGCACCTCTTTGGTCCCAATCCCGAACGCGGCGTGTTTAAAAGCAGCGATGGAGGCAAAACCTGGAACAAAGCCCTCTTCATCAGCGACAATACCGGAATTGTGGATCTGGCGATGGACGTCAACAATCCCAACGTCATTTATGCAGCTGCCTACGAAAAATACCGCCATCCCTGGACACTCATCACCGGAGGGAAAGAGACCGGAATCTACAAAAGTGTTGATGCCGGAAAGAGTTGGAAAAAACTCAGTCAGGGGCTGCCTACTGGAGACCTGGGACGCATTGGCCTGGATGTATGCCGCAGCAAACCCAATGTGGTGTATGCGGTGATTGAAAATGTGAACCTGCGCGATCCCTTCCCGGCTGAAATCAAAGCCGATACCGACGCCGGGCGGGAACCCCAAAAACGCGAAATTGGCGGTGAAGTTTACCGCAGCGATGACGCCGGGGCGACCTGGCGCAAAACCAATCGCGCCGAAGACAATGTAGGTGGCAAAGCCGCTTACTCCTTCAATACGCTGCGCGTCGACCCCCAGGATCCACAAAAGGTCTACGTCACGGGGTTGAACCTCCAACACAGTTACGACGGGGGCAAGAGCTGGAAAGGCATCGAATGGACGGATACCACTAAAATTTTCCGCGAAGCTTTTGGCGATGTACGTACCCTTTACATCGATCCCTTTAATCCCCAACGGATGCTGCTGGGGAGCGACGGCGGCTTGCACCTCAGCTACGACGGCGGTACAACCTGCGATTATTACGACAACATTCCCGGCGGAGAAATTTATGCCATCGGGGTGGACATGGAAGAACCCTACAATATTTACGCCGGTCTGCAAGACCACGATTCCTGGAAAGGGCCCAGCAACGCCTGGTCGGGTGAAATTACCCTTGAGAACTGGGTGCCCGTTGGTGGCGGCGATGGCATGTACAACCAGATCGACCCCAGCAACAACCGCTGGGTGTACAACGAAGAACAATTTGGGAACCACATCCGCGTGGATCAATGGACGGGTGAGCGCAAGGATATTGCACCCCGCCGTCCGGCCAGCCAGAAACCTTACCGCTGGAATTGGTCGCCGCCTATCCGCTTGTCTCCACACAACCCTTCGATCATTTACACCGGAGCTGAGGTGTTGCTGCGCTCTTTGGATCGAGGCGACCACTGGCAAGAAATCAGTCCCGATTTGACCACCAACCACCCACACCGCATCAATGGCAAGGGGAACATCCAGTTTTGTACCATCACCACCATCGCTGAATCGCCGCTGCAAGCAGGCGTGATTTGGGTAGGTACGGACGATGGTCGGGTTTGGGTGAGCAAAGACCACGGCAATACCTGGACAGAGCGTACCGCAGCGTTGATAGACGTGGGTGGCCCCAAAGAATTGTGGGTGAGCCGGGTATTTGCCTCCGCCCATCGCCCTGGTACGGCTTATGTGACCAAAACCGGCTTTCGGGTTGACGATTTCAAGCCCTACGTATTCAAAACCAACGACTTTGGGATGACCTGGACTCGGATTGCCACTGGTTTGCCAGACAAACCTGTCAACGTGATTTATGAAGACCCTAAAAACCCGGAACTGCTGTACCTCGGCAACGACAAAGGGGTTTACGTTTCTTTGAATGGCGGTGAAAACTGGCAACATTTCCAAAGCAACATGCCACCCAGTGTTCCGGTACACGACCTGCTGATCCACCCGCTTGAAAACGACCTGGTAGTAGGCACGTATGGACGAGGAGTGTTTGTAGCCGACATCAGTCCGCTGCAAGAATGGAAGCCGGAATTGGCCAGGACCAATTTCCATCTATTGGATATCGAACCCAAAGCCCTGCGCTTGGAAGGCACCCAATTCGCCAATTACCACCTGTACGGCAATCGCCACATTCGCACGTCGAATGAACCGAATGGCCTCTGCATCCGCTATTTCACCCGGAATGTCACGGATTCAACCCAAGTGAGCATCAAAGACATCAATGGCAAGGTGCTGCGTACCTGGAAAACCTTGCCCAAAGCAGGATTGAATGAGCTCATCTGGAATTTTCGGGCTGCAGCAACAGGCGGAAGACGGCGCAATGCAGAAAACCCTGTCGCTCCCGGTGACTATGTAATCACGCTGGAACAAGCTGGCCAAAAGCAGCAGAAAATCGGGAAGTTTACGAAAATACTGGGTTGGAAAATTGGCGCAGCAGGCGTAGAAAAAGAGGGGGCTGGTGATTCGGGGCAAAAGTGAAATAGAGGGGAGGTTGATTATTGGAAAGCGTTCATAATCGGAACCAATTATTTCAACAGAAAAGCCAAAATATTGTCACCAAGCGAAGCAAAATTCGTGGTCCCAACAGGAATCGAACCTGTATCTAGAGTTTAGGAAACTCCTATTCTATCCGTTGAACTATGAGACCAATGTTTCTGCAAATGCAAATGTAGGAAAAACTTGATGAGTTGAAAAGTTGAAAAGTTTTCCATCAGGAAAGACTCCAAAACTTTTCAACCCTTCAACTCAAAATTATTGCTGAAATGCGTATTGCACCAGATTGGCCCCCATGCGCAGTGCTTGAGCCCGCACCTCCGGAGGATCATTGTGCACATCAGGATCTTCCCAGCCATCACCCAGATCGCACTCATGGGAATAAAAGCTGATCAGGCGGCCTTGCCAAATCAGGCCATAGCCGCGTGCCGGTTTGCCATCGTGCTCATGAATTTTGGGCAATCCACTGGCAAAAGTATATTTCTGGCGGTAAATTTCGTGGTTGAACGGCAATTCAGTGAACTCCAGTTCGGGGAAAACCTTCTTCATGGCCACCCGGACAAAAGGATCCATCCCATAATTGTCGTCGATGTGCAAAAAACCGCCTGCAATCAGGTATTGCCGCAAGTTTTGGGCTTCCATGTCTGAAAAAACCACGTTGCCGTGTCCGGTCATGTGGATGAACGGGAAATTGAACAACTCGGGGCTGCCCACTTCTACTGTGGCGTATTCTGCATCGAGGCCTGTTCCCAGGTTTTGGTTGCAAAACCGCGCCAGGTTGGTCAATGAAGTAGGGTTCGCATACCAGTCGCCTCCACCATTGTACTTCAGCAAAGCCAATTTCATGCCCGCTGGAGTGGGCGTGGGCTGGATGGGGGTTATAAAATTCATCAATAGCAATAAAAATAGCATAGTACCTTTTTTTGATTGAAGGTTTTAAAATGTCAACTGTTCATCAACTCAATGGTATGCACGGCCACCACGCCCGCGGTTTCGGTTCGCAATCTGCTGGTTCCCAGGCTTACGGGGCTGAAATTGCAAGCTTTGGCCTGTTCGATTTCTTCAGGAGCAAAATCTCCCTCCGGGCCGATCACAACAATAACGCTTTGACCCCGTAGATAAGTTTGTTGCAACAGCGCCGCAGGTGGATCAGTGATCCAGGCAATGCATTTTTGTCCATCGAAATCCATTTGCGCGGGCAAAAAAGTTTTGAGCGGGGTCAAAGGGTTCAACTGCGGCAAAAAAGTTTTGAGCGATTGTTTCATGGCCGAAAGCAAAATTTTTTCCAAGCGATCGGTCCGCACCTGCGTCCGTTCAGAATGCCTGCACACCAGGGGCGTGATCTCATCCACCCCAATTTCGGTAGCTTTTTCCAAAAACCATTCCAGGCGCTCCATGTTTTTGGTGGGAGCAATGGCCAGGTGCAGCCGATACGGTTTGCGCTCTGTTTGCTGGGTGAGGGAAATTATCTTGGCAATGGCTTTCTTTTTCCCCATTTCCAGCAATTCTGCCTCGTACCAGTTGCCTTTGCCGTCTATCACCTGGATGGCTCGCCCCTGGGCATAGCGCAAAACCTGCAAATGCCGGGTTTCTTCTTCGTCAAACTCCAGCAGTTCACCCACAATATTGAATGCGTAAAAGATGTTCATAAGCAAATTAAACTAAAAATATTGGCATTTAGTCCAATTTCAGTTGTCTTGACAAATGAGCGCTAAACACCAAAGGGTAAATTTTATTACATTTGCCCAACTGGTGGACAACCTTAGGGGCGATAAAAAAATAAGTGTTTCATTTTGCCAAAGGATTAGATGAGTAAACGGTTCATTTCAAGTTTCTTATCTAATCCTTTGGCTCTAAAAAATGAAACACTTATTTTTGCCCCACAACCTAAGATACTCCGGCAATGTTAAACAACTGCGAAATAAAATCAAAAAGGAATTATGGGTTATTTGATTATGGCGGGACAATTGTTTTTGAGCCTGTCCATTTTGATTGTGTTGCATGAAATGGGGCATTTTTTTCCTGCCAGATGGTTCAAAACCCGGGTAGAGAAATTTTACCTTTTTTTCGATCCCTGGTTTTCCCTCTTCAAAATAACCAAAGGTGAAACGGAATATGGCATTGGTTGGTTGCCTTTGGGCGGCTACGTCAAGATTTCCGGGATGATTGATGAGAGCATGGATCGCGAGCAAATGGCTGGCCCGCCACAGCCCTGGGAGTTTCGCTCCAAGCCAGCCTGGCAGCGCTTGATCATCATGCTTGGAGGGGTTACTGTCAATTTTTTGCTGGGCTTTTTCTTGTATGCGATGGTACTTTGGACTTGGGGTGAAGAATTTTTGCCTACCCAAAATGCAAAATATGGAATCGCGGTAAGCAAACTTGGCAAAGAAATGGGCTTGCGCGATGGCGACCTCGTTTTGGCCATCGAAGGGAAGGAGCTAAAAGAATTTGGCGATAACCAGGTGCGCCGCGAAATCGTAATCAACAATGCCAAAAAGTTGACCATCGAACGCGATGGCAAGGAAATGATGCTTCAGATTGATCCCAAATTTGTGCAGCTTCTGTCGAGCTATGCAAGTAAGGACGAGGGCCTATATGGTGTCAGACTGCCTTTCGTCATTGATACCGTGGCCCCGAAAACGCCTGCGGCAAAAGCCAAACTTCAAAAAGGAGACCGCGTCATTGGAGTCAATGGCAAATCAACCGAGTACTACCATCAGTTTACCCGGATTGTCGCTCCACTGAAGAGCAAACCCATCAAACTGACCATTTTACGCAATCTGGATACCCTTGAAGTGCCCCTTACCACTACCGAAAACGGAAAAATTGGGGTTGGAAACTCAAACAAGGAATTCATTTTTGAACGCAAGGATTATTCTCTAGTCCAGGCCATTCCGGCAGGGGTAAATAAAGGTGTTTCTTTTTTGGGGGATCAAATCAAAGCCTTCGGCCAAATGTTCCGGGGCAAGATCAAAGCTTCTGAGAGCCTGGGCGGATTTACTTCCATTGCCAAGATGTTTGGAGATGTGTGGGACTGGGAGCATTTCTGGCGAATGACGGCGGTTCTGTCCTTGATCCTGGCCTTCATGAACCTGTTGCCGATTCCTGCCCTGGATGGTGGTCACGTGATGTTCTTGCTGTTTGAAATGGTCTCTGGCCGCAAACCCAGCGATAAATTCATGGAATACGCCACCATTGTAGGCTTCATCATCGTGATAGGTCTGGTGCTGTTTGCCAATGGCCTGGATATTTTCAGGATATTTCAATAAACTGGTGCCCAATTTACTGGTATGGTGAGTTGGGCATCAATCTTCTTTTAGTATGACGCAAAAAATTACTTCCCGATTTTTTTAGAGGCTTTTGAATAGAAAGCTCACTTGAAATGAACCGTTCGGCTTCCTATTCAAAACCCAAAATCGGGAAGTTAATTTTTCTGCGTTACTTAGCTTCCGCTATGAAATTTTTCGATTTTTTTGAACTTCCCGTAGCTTTCCAACTCGATGAAGCAGACTTGCGCAAACGCTACCTGAGCAACAGCAAGCGTTTTCATCCTGATTTTTACACCCTGGAAACTCCTGAAAAGCAAGCGGAAATTCTGCAACTCTCCAGCCTCAACAACGAAGCCTACCGCACCTTAAGTGACTTTGACCAAAGGATGAAGTACATCCTGGAGGAAAAAGGCTTGCTGGTGGAAGGGAAAAATGAAATTCCTCAAAATTTTTTGATGGACATGATGGACATCAACGAGCAGCTGATGGAATTGGAATTTGATTTCGATCCACAAGTTTTGGACGCTGTAAAACAGGAAGTTGAAGCCAAAGAAAAGGAGTTGCAAGTTGAACTGGATCCCGTTATTCAGGGGTATTTGGAAGAAACTTCAAACGAAGTGGAACTAAATACCATCAAAAATTTTTATTTAAAAAAGCGATACCTCTTGCGCATAAAAGAAAACCTTTCTACATTTGCCGACCGCTGAGCGAAAAAGGGTTAACGAATCCATTTTTTCAATCACTGGTTCATGATTAGGTACCGCCGGAGTGGCGGAATCGGTAGACGCGCTGGATTCAAAATCCAGTATTGGCAACAGTGTGCGGGTTCGAGTCCCGCCTCCGGTACCACAAAATTGTTCCTTTCGATTTCGATTTAGTTCGAAGACAATCGAAAAATGCCGAAGTGGCGAAATTGGTAGACGTGCACGCTTCAGGTGCGTGTGCCTTCGGGCGTGGGGGTTCGAGTCCCTTCTTCGGTACAAAGCCAGTTCTATTGCAGAACTGGCTTTTTTTGTTTTCCAAATGTTGGTGAAAACAAGTAAAATTGCGTTGTAAGAGCAGGTCTGAAATTTTGAACTTGTTCTCATTCGAAATCACCAACACATGAAGGCATTTTTATTGCTTGTTCTTTTTTTGGGCATATCTCTTTTTTTGGGTAATTCCCTTTTTTTATCCGCTCAAGAAGGCTTTTGGAGCATCGATCAGCTTCACACCCTGCAAAGTCAACTGCAATCTGCAGGAATCCAATTTCCACTGGAAAAAATCAAAACAGCACAGCACAATGGCCTGGCCAATACAGTCATTCGTCTTCCCTTTGGCAATGCCGTATTGGTCAATCCCCGTGGACTGGCCATTGGCATAGTTGGCCCTTATTTTGTGCCGGATTCGATCCTGAGGCAGATGAAACAAGGCATTTGGCTGGCTGCTCCCGGTCAGGAAATAGATTGGAATGGTTATTCACTTGATGCCTATTACGATTCAAAAGCGGATACCAGCCAATCACCGGATCTTCAGGCTGGGTATTTTTCCAAGACCTTTGAAACGCAACCGGACGGAACTGTCTTGGGTCTGGAAACCCATGCTGCCGATCCCCAACAAAAGCAGATTTTTACCCAACAATACCTGCAATTCCGCAAGGTCAAATTGATTGGCGTGCTGCGCTTGCCAAATTACGAGGATACCGTTCCCGCTTTGGCCATAATTTTGCGCATCCAAAATGGCGATAAGCTGCAATCCCCTCGGGTTAATCCTTATTTGCCCCTCGGGCATTTTGACCCCGCCAAGCCCAATCACCTGATTTTGGGG
>NZ_JBBAKG010000156.1:0-10809 GCF_040403615.1 Haliscomenobacter sp.
AAATGGGGCCCTTACCTCAGCGAGCGCCAGTGGGGTACCGTGCGCGAAGACTATAGTGAACATGGGGAAGCCTGGGATTATTTTCCACATGACCATGCCCGGTCACGCGTTTACCGCTGGGGAGAAGATGGCATCGCTGGAATCTGTGATGCGCACTGCAATCTTTGTTTTGGCATCGCCCTCTGGAATGGCAAGGATCCAATTCTGAAAGAACGACTGTTTGGATTAACTGGCCCCGAAGGCAACCACGGCGAGGATGTGAAAGAACTTTACTATTATCTCGACAGCACGCCAACACACTCGTACATGAAACACCTGTACAAGTACACACTCGAGCCTTTCCCATACCAGGATTTGGTGGAAATCAACCGCCACCGCTCAAAAGATGAACCCGAATTTGAATTGTATGATTCTGCCGCTTTTGAAGAAGCATGTTATTACGATGTATTTACCGAATACGCAAAAGCTTCAGAAGAGGACATCTGTATCCGCATTACCGTGAACTTGCGTGGCCGCAAAGAGGGAAACATTACTGTTTTGCCCACTTTATGGTTCCGCAACTTGTGGTCATTTGGTCTGATTGACGAAAAGCCAGTCATTCAAAAAGGAAAGGATGAAACCTCAGTACGGGCAATTCATCCCAAATTGGGCGAATACTTTTTTCATTTTGAGCAACCAAAGCACCTGCTGTTTACCGAAAATGAAACCAATCAGGAACGCATTTTTGGTACACCCAATGCCAGTCCATTTGTAAAAGACGCCTTTCATCATGCAGTCATCCAAAATGATTATTCCTGGATAAGTGAAAACGAAGCGGGCACTAAATTTGCTCCGGTTTACCAGTTCGATTTATTGCCGGGGGAAAAGGCCGTTATCAAATTGCGCTTGAGCAAAACTCAGGACATCCAGAATCCATTGGGCGCATCATTCGATGAAACATTTCTCGCCAGAATCAACGAAGCAGATGCTTTTTACGAGCAATTCAAAAAAGGCGAAAATGAAGACCTGGCCAACATCCAGCGCCAGGCTTTTGCGGGCATGCTCTGGAGCAAACAATACTACAACATCGACATTCCCCGCTGGCTCAATGGCGACCCTGGCAAGTATCCACCGCCACCAAACCGCAAATCAGGCCGCAACAATGGTTGGAAAACCCTCAACAATGAGGACATCATCTCGATGCCCGACAAGTGGGAATACCCCTGGTATGCGGCATGGGATCTCGCTTTCCATTGTGTACCCCTGGCCATGGTGGACGCAGAATTCGCCAAAAATCAGCTGATTTTGTTCCTCCGCGAATGGTACATGCACCCCAACGGACAACTTCCAGCCTACGAGTGGGCTTTTGGTGATGTCAATCCTCCGGTACACGCTTGGGCATGTTTGCAGGTTTATAAAATGGACAAAGAACGCAATGGCAAAGACGACAAGGTTTTCCTCAAACGCGTATTCCAAAAACTGCTCATCAATTTTACGTGGTGGGTCAACCGCAAAGATGCTCAAGGGAACAACGTTTTTGAAGGAGGATTCCTGGGTTTGGACAACATTGGCGTTTTTGACCGCAGCAGTTACATCCCCGGTGGAGGGTATTTGGAGCAAGCAGATGGTACCGCCTGGATGGCGATGTATTGCCTGAACATGCTCGAAATGGCGCTGATTCTGGGAGAAGATGATGTGGCCTATGAAGATGTAGCTACCAAGTTTTTTGAACACTTCACTTACATCGCTTCTTCCCTGAACAATATCACTGAAAACTGGACTGGTTCATGGGATCCCGTGGAAGGGTTCTTTTACGATATTTTGGCCTTGCCCAACGAGGAATACATTCCACTCAAAGTACGCTCTTTGGTGGGCTTAACCACCTTGTTTGCAGTGATGGAACTGGATCGGGAAAAACTGAAAAAACTCCCCGATTTTTACACCCGTTTGAAATGGTTTCAAAAATACCGTGAAGACAATCAGGATTACCTGGTCATTGACCAATTGGACACCAAAAGTGACATTTTATTGTCGTTGGTTCCCAAAGACCGCCTTCATCAACTACTCAAAGCGCTCTTTGACGAAAAGGAATTCCTGAGCAAAGGGGGAATCCGCTCAGTTTCCAAAATTCATGAAACGCCATATGTAGTGAAAATTGCCGGGCAAGATTTTGGATTAAAATACGAACCTGGCGAGTCGAGTACCGGCTTGTTTGGTGGCAATTCCAACTGGCGCGGACCGGTTTGGATGCCGATGAACTACTTGATCGGCCACTCTTTGCGCATTTATGCCAAACACTACGGTGAAAGTTTTAAAGTAGAATTCCCCACAGGATCTGGCAACTGGATTACGCTAGAGCAAGCTGCCGATGAACTTTCAAAACGTTTGGTTTCGATCTTCCAACGCGACGAGTTGGGCATGCGACCGGTACATGGCGAAAGCAACAGTTACCACTTCGATCCCCATTTTCGCGATTTGTTGCTGTTCTACGAATATTTTCATGGAGATACTGCACGAGGCGTGGGTGCATCTCATCAAACAGGTTGGACGGGATTGGTTGCAGAACTGATTGATAAGTCCTCGTGGTAAAGTTCCAAAACCAAGTAATTTAAAAATGAAAAATTCAAGCACCATAAATTTTGATGCGTTGGCTGCCAAAGAATGGTTGGTCACCAACGGATTGGGCGGCTACGCTGCTTCTACGATCATCGGCATCAACACCCGACGTTACCACGGCCTGCTGGTTGCGGCCTTGAATCCACCAACTGACCGGCGCGTGCTGGTCAGTAAAGTAGAGGAGACCATCCACCTGGGAGAAGCTACCTATCCTTTGTCGACCAACCAATACCCGGGAGCCATCCACCCTCAGGGATATTCCTTTTTTGAAGGTTTTACACGAGCCCCCTTGCCCAAGGCTGATTTTGGAAGTGAATCGTTCAAAATAAGCAAGACCGTTTTTATGGTCTATGGCAAAAATACGAGCGTTGTTGAGTATGAAAATACGGGCAAAACCGCCTTCACCCTGGCATTGAACCCCCTGTTTGTTTTCCGCGATTACCACAGTTTATTCCATGAAAATCCCTATTTTGATTTTTATGTCGAATCAGCTGATGCAAACCTGCTCCACGTATACCCCCATTATGGTGCGCTACCCATTAGCGTTCAGTTTTCCAAAGGGGAATTTATTGCAGGTTCTGTCTGGTATAAAAATTTAGAGTACAAGCAGGAACAAGAAAGGGGCCTGGATTTTCAGGAGGATGCCAAGAGCATCGGTTTCATCACCCTAAATCTTGAGCCAGGTAAAAAAATGCATTTGTCATTTTCAACCGAAAAAGACGCAGGCATTGACTCGTTTGAGGAATTAAAAAAAGCAGAAATCAAGCGATTGCAAGCTTTAGGAGCTGGGTTTCAAGACCCATTTTTAAGGGACTTAATCATTGCAGGCAATCAATTTTTGGTAACCCGTAAATCTACCGAAAGCAGCACCCTCATTGCCGGTTATCCATGGTTTACGGATTGGGGGCGGGACACCATGATCGCGATGCGAGGCTTAACAGTTGCACAAGGCAATCAAGAAGCCTCAAAATCCATCCTCCGCACTTTTATCCAATATTTGGATCAAGGGATGTTGCCCAACCGTTTTCCCGATCAGGGTGAAGCTCCAGAATACAATACGATTGATGCCAGTTTGTGGCTGTTTATAGTATTGTACGAGTATTATGAGAAGTTTAAGGATAATTCATTTATCGTCGAACTTTTCCCAAAACTCAAAGAGATTGTGGATTGGCACATTCGGGGTACGCGTTACAACATTCAAGTTACTCCAGAAGGACTACTTTTTGGGGGCGAAGGGCTTGCCCAGCTCACCTGGATGGATGCCAAAGTTGGAGATTACGTGGTTACTCCACGCCAAGGCTGTCCAGTGGAGATCAATGCGCTTTGGTACAACACGCTGCACATTTTTACTTTGTTTGCTGCCATGTTGAACAAAGAACATCAGGTTTATTATGAATTGACGCAGAAAGTAAAAACGGCATTCAGGAAATTTTTCATCAATGAAGAAGGCTATTTGAACGACGTAATCATTCCAGAAGGTTATGTGGACAATGCCATCCGACCCAACCAAATTTATGCGATCAGTTTGCCTTTCGACCTATTGACGAAAGCAGAAGCAGAAAAAGTGCTGAGTTTGTTGGAACAACATTTGTATACCGACTATGGATTGCGCACGCTCGCCCCAGATGATCCCGAATTTAAAGCAACTTACGGTGGCGACCAGTGGCAGCGGGATACGGCTTACCACCAAGGAACAGTTTGGCCATTTTTGTGGGGCGAATATGCTTTAGCTTATTTGAAAGTCAGAGGGAGTACCCAGAAAAACCGCAAAACCTTACTGGGAAAATTGGAATCCCTCAAGCAGCATTTTTACAAGGAAGACTGTTTACATGGCGTTTCTGAAATCTTTGATGGTGAAAATCCCGGCGCGGGCAAAGGCTGCTTTCACCAGGCATGGTCGATGGGCATGTTGATCAAAGTATTGTTTGAACTTCAAACCAAAGCCTGATGTGGATCCAATTGCAGAAAAACTGGAAAATCTACCTCATTGAAGCCTGGGCTTTAGGAATGTTTATGATTTCCGCCGCTTTTTTTACCATTCTTTTTGAGCATAAAGCCTTACCTTTAAGAACGGTTATTGAAGAACCTATGCTCCGCCGTTTTTTAATTGGCTTGGCAATGGGCGGTACTGCAATCCTGCTGATTTATTCCCCATGGGGCAAAAAATCTGGAGCGCACATGAACCCTGCAGTTACCTTGACCCATTTGCAACTCAACCGAATAGTGCCCTTTGATGCAGTCTGGTACATTTTAGCTCAATTCAGCGGCGGAAGTTTAGGGATGTTCTTGGTCAAAATGGTGGCATTCAAATGGATTGCTTCTCCCGAAACTAATTATGCCGTAACCGTGCCAGGTCAGGCAGGAGTTGAAGTTGCATTTTTGATGGAAATGCTGATTTCTTTTGTGCTTTTTGGAATGGTACTTTTATTGAGTAACCATCAAACCCTGGCACCATTCACGGGCTTTTTTGTTGGAGGGCTAATTGTATTGTACATCACGCTGGAAGCACCCCTATCTGGGATGAGCATGAATCCAGCCCGAACATTTGCTTCCGCATGGTCGGCCAATGTTTGGACAGCCTGGTTTCTGTATTTTACGGCTCCAGTTATAGGGATGAACCTAGCCGGATATTTGTACCGCAATTGGTACCGCAGAAGGCACGGTGGGAATTGTTTAACCATGGATTGCCACATGTCTGGTTTACAAAACCAAAACCCGGTATATCAAGTCAATGGCCCTAAAAGTATCCTGGCCAAATTTGGATATACCATTCACAAACAAGCCTAAAATCTAATTTTTTTATCATGCAAAAATCAATCTTGATCACCGGTGCATCCGGAAACTTGGGACACGCAGTCGTTCAAAAATTTGTACAAGCGGATTTCAAGGTATACGGTACAGATCGATCTGGAGCCAGCATGGAAGGTGCTGAAATTGCCTCCGTTGATCTGACCAATGAAGCGGCAGTAAATGCCTACATCGAACAAATCATCAGCAAAGACCAACAGCTCAATGCCGCAGTCCTACTGGTGGGAGGCTACGCGTCCGGCAACCTTTTGGCGACCGATGGTGCTGCATTGCAAAAAATGTACAAACTCAATTTTGAAACGGCCTACTTCGTCGTTCACGCGCTCTTGCCTCATTTTGAAGCCAATGGTGGCGGGCATTTTGTGCTGATCGGTTCGCGTGCTGCCCTTGAACCCAATGCAGCCTTGTACAATGTGGCTTACGGATTGTCCAAATCGATGGTGGTCGCTCTAGGCAACATCATCAATGCCTACGGCAAAGACAAAGGCATCCGCGCTTCGGTGGTTGTGCCCAGCATCATCGATACGCCCCCCAATCGGGCGAACATGCCAGATGCGGATTACAGCAAATGGACAACCGCGGAAGCCATTGCCGACAACATCCATTTTTTGTTTACCGATGCTGGCCAACACCTGCGGGAAACGGTGCTCAAAATTTACAACGAGGCTTAAATTTCCACCATGTACTGGATACAAATTCTGCTTTATCTATTGTACACTTACCTGAGCCTGGGTTTGATATTCGGATTGTGGTTTGTGTTCAAAGGCGCGGAGCAAATCGATAAAAACATGCATGGGGCGAGTTGGCAAACCCGACTGCTGCTCCTACCCGCCTCAACGGCTTTGTGGCTGACATTGCTCAACAAATACCTTAAACACCAAAGACATGGTTCCTGAATTGCGCAAGCGGCATCGGAGGATTTGGCAGTTTGGCAGCCTGTTGTTGGTAGCGGGTTTTATTGCTGCTGTCTGGGTTTTGCCACAAGCACCTGTCCCTGGGGATGAACTTAAGCCTTCGATCAAGCTCTACGCTCAGGTTGTGGCTACCAAAAGAGTAGAGGAAGTAATAGTCCGTTTAAGGCAGGACGAGGATGGGCATAAGCAATTTGAAATATTCCATCGATTGCCCCGGAAATTCCCATTTCTTGAGGTATCCTGTAACGATCAAATTCTTGGTACCATGTCACCCAAAGGAGTGGATGTATTTAATATCAGCGACTCCTTGATCCTGCAATCGCCCCACTTACTGAAACTAAGTGATCCAATAAATCATCAAACTGTTCTTAAACTGGAATTTCCATGAGTGTCAACTACACTACCGTACAATGGAACCGTCAAAAACGGCGCTATGACCGCATCATGCTTGGCCTCATGGCATTGTATTTGTTGACTTTCAGCTTCTTGCAATTGTTCTTTTATCCCTTAATCAGCCCCGAAACGTTGATTATTCGGGCTACTGGTACGTTGGCTTTCATCATGTTGCAATTCATTTTATGCATCGGGCCAATGGCGCGTTTGGATCGTCGGTTTTTGCCACTGTTGTACAATCGGCGGCATTTGGGGGTGACTACTTTTTTGATTGGAGCAGTGCATGGGGTATTCAACGTCATTCAGTTTCACAGTCTGGGTTATGTAGATCCCTTATTATCGGTTTTTGCTTCCAATACCCATTATACTTCCTTGCAGGATTTTCCTTTTCAGACATTGGGCTTTTTTGCCCTCTTGATTTTGTTTTTGATGGCTGCTACCAGTCATGATTTTTGGTTGAAAAACCTGAGTCCGCGTTGGTGGAAAAGCTTGCACATGCTGGTGTATCTGGCTTATGGGCTGTTGGTTTTTCACGTGATGCTGGGCGTAGTGCAGTTGGAGCAATCGCCTGCGTGGATCGGGTTTGTGGGCTTTGGCCTGTTGACCCTGGTCTCCCTGCATTTGATGGCGGCAGGAGTGGAAAAGAAGCGCCTGGAGGATCAAATGGATAAACCAGCCGTGGGCGAGGGTTTCTACCTAGTATGTTCGGCTGAGGACATCCCTGAAAACCGGGCAAAAATGGTCTTTTTGGACGGTCAAAACATTGCGGTGTTTCGCTACGAGGGCAAGGTATCGGCAGTCAACAACATTTGCCGCCACCAGCATGGCCCCATCGGCGAAGGGAAAATTGTGAACGGCTGCATCACGTGCCCCTGGCACGGCTACCAATACTTGCCCAACAATGGACAATCGCCGCCGCCCTTTACTGAAAAACTGGAGACTTACGATGTAAAAATTGTGGATGGTATGGTTTGGGTCAATCCCCAGCCTTATCCCGAAGGAACCGAGCGGCCTGCTGCCATTATTCAAGCTTAATCCTCAACAAATGAACGAAGAATTTTACATCGGCTGGCAAGACAAAGCGCCTAAATCTTATGGCCAATGGGTCAAATACGTGATCTGGACCTTGGTGGTTCTAGTGCCCCTCATCGCCGGATTATTGGTACTCAGCCAACGTGGGTTTATCGCTTCCAAATACGAAATCGCCCGCTTGCAGACTTTGGAGGGCATCTTGATTACCGAGCCGATTCCTTGTTTGAAAATTCCGCTTGGGAAGAATAAGGTTTTCAAACAAAATGCGTCTTTTTGGGAAAAATTGAAGGTTACTCTAAAGAATGATAACGTAGGAGTTGCCCCTTTTCAAAGGATTCTTTTGGTGGGTATTGGTAAAAAAAGTGCTATTCCTGCACTCGAAGCTTTGGCTAAAAAAACTGGGAAATCTTTGACAGGCAAAGGAATCCGTTTAATGGGAAAGTTGATTTATTACGATGGGGTGGTGGCCTTTGAACTGGGACCGCAAAAGCAGTTTTTTCAGGGATTCTCAAAACTGAAAGATGAGGCAACCAAACCTGTTCAACTGGGTAAAGCGACCCTGCGTGGTGAAATCCTCGACCCCAAATGTTACCTGGGCGTGATGCGCCCTGGTGAAGGCAAGCCGCATCGCTCTTGTGCCATTCGCTGTTTGGCAGGCGGGATTCCGGCGTTTTTTAAGGCCAAGACCACCAAAGGGGGACGACAATATTGTTTTGTTTTGGACCAGGATGGTCGGCCAATCAATGATAAACTGGCGCCTTACGTGGCCGATGAAGTCCAACTTTGTGGCGCAGTAGAGCAATGGGACAATTGGTATGTGGTGAAGGCGGATGAGTTTAAGCAGTTGATGCCGTATTGGGGAAAGGGGATGGTGATGTGTAAGTGAATTGTTACATTTACTAGCGAGCTATGTTTAGGAAGCTTTTACCGCCAGGAATTGCTCGCCGATTTCTAATTTATTGGATATTTAATTCATTGCGAAGGTTTTGAATATCTTCAACCGTCATTCCTGTGCCTGCTGAAACTTGCTCATCATTCAACCCTAATTTTATGAAATTGATTGCTATGTTTTTGGTCACTTCAATTTCCTTTTTCTTTGTTTCTGCTTTTACTTTCTCCTCCATTTTTTCTTCCTGTTCAATCTTTATTGTCTCTGCTATGCTTGCTTCAGTATGGAGATTCTCTAAAAACCTATTGTATTTTTTTCGTTCTTCATCCGGTAGATTGTGGACATTCAATTTTTCTCTCACTTCTTTCATGCCTTTGGCTTGAAAACCGTCAAGTACCTCGCTGTTTTTCAAAAAGTAAATCCATTCATCTAAAGTATCATTGATGATGTCGTTAAACTTCGTGGTTCGGATAAGGTAATATTCTGGATAGGTTTGATGTACTGTTGGTTTTTTAAATAGCTTTTGTTGCGTTTTAGTGAGCTGGAGCTCTTTATGCGTGTGTAAACCCATGAATTTAGTTTGCCCAACGTAGATGTAGTCATCTCCTTTGGCTAAGCCAAAATAGACAATACTCACCGCGATTACTTTTTTTATGCGAGAGTAGGCATCTCCAATGTCGAGGTATTCAGTAACCGCTTTTGACGTAGCAAACAGCATTCGCATGAGATAGTCCAACTCCCTTGTATTTTGTATCTCAATGATGATGTGTTCACCTTTCGAGTTTTCAGCATATAAATCCACACGGTTGAACTTGTCATTTTCCTCATCCTGGTTGCTCTCGCTTTCCAGCAATCCTTCGATTTTGATGTCTTCTTTTAACAATTCAGAGAGAAAGCCTTCAAGAATGCCGAAGTTCTTTTTGTCTCGCAGCATTTTTTTCGCTGCCCAGTCGAATCGAATGTGCTTTTTGGCCATGTCACCCGCTTTGAAACAAAGATAGTGGGTTTATTGGACAAGGTCAAACAATTATTTGCGTTTTGTTTTGTCGAACGTTTGGCTTGCTGAATGCGCAACGCTTAGGAAGCTTTTTCAGGAAGCGATTGTTAGTGGTTACTATGGCTTGATTTGCTTTTTTAGCTCTTCAATTTGCCGTTGCAATTCAAGATTTTTCTGGATTTCTTCTTCGGCGCGTTTCTTCTCTTCAATCAGCAACTTGTCTTTCTCTGCAATGATCTCTTCCTTTTCAGCGATGATTTCTTCCTTCTCGGCGATGATTTCATCCTTTTTTTTCATCTCTCGATCAAAAATTCTATCCAGTTCATCCTCGACATCCATCAAGTCCCGAATCTCTTCACTGGCAATGGCTCTCCCCAAACGATCTACCATTTTTTTGACCAAGGGATCATCCGTATTGCCCTGGAAATCGAGTTGATGTTTGTCCCTTGTGCTTTGATAGATCGGACTAAAAATATGCAGTACCCGCTCGAGCTTGTTCCGGGCTGCTCTGGCCAACTTACGCACTTGAATCAAATAAGAATCGTGGGTCAACAACTCAACGAAATCCTCTTTGATATCCAGAATTTCCTGGGTCACTACATCCCGATACTCTCGACTGATTTTTACTACTCCCGACTGAATGCTGTTCAATGGAAATCCTAAAAAGTAAATCGTGATGATGGGCAAAGGGAGTTTTTCTGGCTCACCTTTATCGTTGAGTACATCGTCTTCTTTGCGGTAATTGTCACCCAAATAGCGCCGAAAGCGCATCACGTCAAAAGCTTTTTTGGCCTTTTGCAACTCGATGAGTACTTTGTTGATATCTCCGTTCGGCTTTTTGATCACTGCCTTGAAATCAAACCGCAAAATACGGATGTCACCACTCGTTTCGGTGGAGGTTTCTTGTGGTTTTACTTCCACGCTTTGCACCTCCTCCCCTAGAATGGTCGACAACAACTCCCGGGCGATCTCCACATCTTCCAGCAGATATTTGAACACTACATCGTAGATGGGGTTGGCGATAATCATACCTGATTTTTTGTTTGATTTCTATTGCAAGGTAAACTATTTCGGGGAGGTTTTGGTTCTTTTTTGCTCTTTTTATTTTTATCCGCGATGTCACTGAGAACTCTCGTACTACCGCAACTCACCTTCCCCTATCTCGCGCTTTGCCGCAGTTG
>NZ_JBBAKG010000157.1:0-10647 GCF_040403615.1 Haliscomenobacter sp.
TGCTGGACCACGAAGAGGTGTCTACCAAAGTGGTCATTGGTTTCCGGGCCCAAAAGCCCTTGGAATTGGCAATGCCCCTTTTTGTTTCAGACATGAGTTTTGGTGCCTTGTCCAAAGAAGCTAAAATCGCCCTGGCCATGGGCGCTGAAATGGCTGGCACGGGCATTTGTAGCGGGGAGGGAGGAATGCTTCCCGAAGAACAACAAAGCAACAGTCGCTATTTTTACGAATTGGCTTCGGCTAAATTTGGTTTTTCGTGGGACAAAGTAAAAAAAGCGCAGGCCTTCCATTTCAAAGGAGGACAAGGAGCCAAAACCGGGACTGGTGGGCACTTGCCCGGGAATAAAGTAAGCAAAGAAATTGCAGAAGTTCGAGGGCTGAAAGAAGGCCAAAATGCCATCTCCCCAGCCGCATTCCCTGATTTGATCACTCCTGAAGACTTTGCAGCATTTGCGCAGGAAGTAAGGGCTCAAACCGGGGGCATACCCATTGGATTTAAAATAGCCGCCAGCCATATTGAAGCGGATATTGATTTTGCACTCAAGGTAGGGGTTGATTACCTGATCTTGGATGGCCGCGGCGGCGGAACGGGTTCGGCGCCTTCCATCCTGAGAAACAACATCAACGTCCCGACCATACCTGCCTTAGCCAGAGCCAGAAAGCACCTCGACAATATTGGTGCCAAAGACATCACGCTGGTGATCACCGGAGGATTAAGAGTGCCCGAGGATTTTGCCAAAGCGATGATGCTGGGAGCCGATGCAGTCGCCATTTCCAACTCGGCTTTACAGGCCATTGGTTGCCTGGGCATGCGGGCATGTGGCAGCAACAATTGCCCGGTGGGGATTGCCACCCAAAAAGAAAACCTGAGAAGCCGATTGATCGTTGAAGCTTCGGCCATGCAACTCAACAATTTCCTGCAAGCTTCCAATGACCTGATCAAAGTCATTGCCAGGGCATGCGGGTATCCTGATGTTCAACAGTTTAATGCCCAGGATTTGACTACTTTGAGCTATGACATGCATCGGTATACGGGTATTGCATTTTCGGGGGTGTATTAGTCCATTTCGCGAAGAGACTATTCTTACCAAAGCGATAATAATAGCAGCGCGGATGAACGCGGATAAAGCGGATTTACGCGGATTTTGCTTTGCCTGCGGCAAAGTTTTTTTGGCCACGAATTGCACAAATTTTCACGAATTTAGGCACAAACTTCGTTTGCGCGAAAGCGCGTTGGCATGAACGAAGTGAATGTTTAATTCGTGAAAATCTGTGTAATTCGTGGCTAATCTTATCCCAATTGCGCCGAAGGCGTGATAAAAATCCGCGTTAATCCGAGTCATCCGCGCTGCTATTATTGTCGCTTTGGTATGGAGAAAGAGTAATGAAGAATTGTTTGAGTGAATAATAAGAGGCGGAGTCGCATTCAATGTGCGATTTTTCAGTTAATCGACATACATTAGCCCTACCCGAAACTTTCACCTAGGACAACTGGCAACAAAACCGGATTCAAAAATGGGCAACAAAGCAGCAGACGTTTTACCTCAGCTTGTACTTCCCAGCAATGAGCTAAGCGAGGATATGGCTTTCTTTACCAAGCTGGGTTTCCGGCTGGACAACATCTTCCCGGCTGATGATCCGGCTGTGGCGATCATGTCGGGATACGGCCTGCACCTGCGCATCGACAAAGAGGCCAGGTGCCCTGCACCAAATATTCACCTCCTGGCCGACGATCCAGAAGCACTGGCCGCAGGAGAAATAACCCTGATCGCCCCGAATGGAACCACCATCCAATTGCTCCCCCGGTCCTATCAACTGCACCGACCAGCTACCCAGCACAAATTTGAAGTGCGCCAACTGCAAGATCAAGACCCCTGGGTGATTGGCCGGGCTGGGATGATGTACCGAGACCTGATTCCCGATCGCCTAGGGGGCAGCATCATTGCCTCGCACATTCGCATCCCAACGGGTGGCCCTGTACCGGATATGGTGCATTACCACACGATTGGGTTTCAGTTGATTTTTTGTTACAGCGGCTGGGTCAAACTGGTATACGAAGATCAGGGGCCGCCTTTCATCCTTCGTGCGGGCGATTGTGTGACCCAACCGCCCGAAATTCGCCATCGGGTACTGGAATCTTCCGACAACCTGGAAGTGATTGAAATTGGCGTTCCCGCCGAACACATGACCACCATCGACCACGAGATGGAATTGCCTACCGCGCAGTTTTTGCCCCAACGGGAGTTTCAAGGACAAACCTTTTGCCATCACCTGCTCCAGGATGCCGTTTGGACACCCTGGAGAATCAAGGGATTTGAACACCGTGACACGGGGATTAATCAGGCTACCAAAGGAGTTGCCTCTGTACAGGTGGTGAGGCCTGATCAAAGCAATGAAAAGCCCCAGCTTTGTAGCCACAACACCGATATCCTTTTTTCTTTTGTGATGAAAGGAAGCCTGGATTTGCAGGCGGAAGGACATGCCTTGCAACACTTGCAGCAAGGCGATGCTTTTGTACTGCCGCCGGGTTTGAAAAGCCAGATTGCCGGGTTTTCGGATGATCTGGAGTTTTTGGAGGTGGCGCTGCCAGGGGTATTTGAGACGGTGGAGAGGTGAGGAATTTTGGGCGAATGAAAGTAAAAGAATTGCATTTGGTTTGCAGAAAAAGATGGTGTATCTTCGTAAAAGATCAGAAGATTAAATTCATGCAAAGGATAGTAAAAATAGTAAAGATAGGCCAGGATGACAGTAACCTGTTTTACTGGCTCAGCCTTTCTTATGCACAACGTTTGGAAGAACTTGAAAAACTTCGCACAGAAGTAAACCAACGCATGTATGGTAATCAACAAGGATTTCAAAGAGTTTATCGAGTTGTTAAACGCGAACAGTGTTAGATACCTCGTTATTGGAGGGTATGCGGTAAATTTTCACGGCTATCCGCGATACACCAAAGACATAGACTTTTGGATTTGGCTCGATGCTGCAAATGTCAAAAACTTGCTCCTTTCGCTTGAAGCTTTTGGTTTCGGTTCATTGGGGCTTTCCGAGGAAGACTTCTTAAATCCAACCAACGTGGTGCAACTTGGTCAAGAACCCTATCGTATTGATATCCTTTCATCCTTAGAAGGCGCAACATTTGAAGATTGTTTTGCAAGGAAAAATCGACTACAGGCAGAAGGTGTCAACATTAATTTCATAAGCATTGAAGATTTAATTCAGGTTAAAATAAGTGCAGGCCGCCCTCAGGATTTGGCAGACGCGGCTCAATTATCCAGGTTAAAAGATAAAAGATAAACTTTCGCTAAAATGTTGGCAAAATAAACTCAACCAAACCGATGGTTTTGAACGCAGTTGATTTGAAAATTTAATGGATGATTGCTTGTTGGGTAAATAATCGTTTACTATATTCACTGGAGAGACGTATTGTCAAGTTTTTGAACCACTTAGACGAAAGAAAATGACATACGGACTAAGAGAATATACACGCAACTAACGACTAAGTTATATACGCAATGCGGGTTTTGCTTAGTCGTGGGTTTCGTAGTGCTTAAGTTTTCGTCCAGCAGAAAAAAAGGAAAACCAGATAAATGTGTTCAATCTACGGAAAAGTGACAAAGAAAAGGACTTTTGGAATTGGTTTGTAAAGAACAAATCCGAAATTGAAAAATTTATAGATTCTGATTTTTCTGATTATTCGATTTATAATCAACTAACAAGGAAGTTGAAATCATACAGTTCAATTCTTTTCCCAGAACTCACAAAGAACGAAAATGATGAATACGTTTTGATTATCACACCAGACGGAGATGAAAAAGGAATTGAGCCAACAAAGAAGTTATTTGACAAGCATCCGAAAATGGAAAACTGGTTGGTTAGAAAATACAGACAACCTTGTGATGAAATTGGGTTGAATTTCGACGGAGTAGAATATCCATCAAGGGACATTGAAATCATTCCAGAATTTGAGGATAAAGACAAAGTAGATTTGAGAATATTTGTCAGAAACTTAAATAAAGATGAAAAACGATACAGAAATTTGGCTTATTTATATTTAGATCATATTCTCGGTGAATTCAATTCAATCACGAAAATCAGATATGTTGATTTTTACCATTTAGATGATGGCAAATCTGTGAAAGGTGGAATTGGTCTATTGGAATTGAGGAAATTAATAGAAGAAAAATTATATTAAAAAGTGAATCCAGCCGTGAACAAAGCATAACAACAGTAATGTCGGCTAAACGCCGACACGCATTGTATGACAACCATGCGGTATCGGATACTTTGGGATAAAGTGCGCTGGAAAGCATGGTGAAAAAAGCTGTAGAAAACAAGAATCAACAAAAACAATAGACTAAAACAATTCCAAATATAATCATATGCCAATTCCAGATAAAACATTTTTTGGGTCTCAACTTGATGGTACAGTGGGTCCCTGAGTTGTCTTAAAATTTTCGGAACTTATAGCCGTTTGAGTAGGTAATTGTTGTTGGCAATTTAAAGTTAATTCCATGAAAATCAATTTGAATAAAAGATTCTCAAGTCTAATAGTGCTACTCCTTATTGGAGGGTTTTATTCATTTGGCCAGTCGATTTTAAAAGGCACCGTATTAACTGATGGCGAAATAACTATTGGAGCCAGTATAGTTTTAGACGAAACAGTAAAGGGAAGAATCACCCAGATTGACGGAAAATTTGAAATTGAAAAGCCTATGGGAAAGGACTTTAAACTACAAATCAATCCTTGCTGTACTTGTTATGTTCTAACCACAATTGTAGTCAAAAAAGAGGCTATTGAATTGGAAATAAACTGCAATTGCAAGAAATCAAGGGTGTTTGTAATTCAAAAATTGGATATCAATGGGGCGATTATAGAAGAGAAGAGTAAGGTTAAGATTGGAAATTGAGCAACTTACACGAAAGCTGTGCCAAAGTCGCTGCGGTAGCTCACTTCAAAACTCGTAACGCCATTTATGCGAGCCTGTTCTCGGTTACCGTATTCAACAAAATAAAAAACGAAAAAAGAACCAAAACCTCCCCGAAATAGTTTACCTTGCAATAGAAATCAAACAAAAAATCGGGTATGATCATTGCCAACCCCATCTATGACGTAGTGTTCAAATATCTGCTGGAAGACGTAGAGATTGCTCGCGAATTGTTGTCGACTATTCTAGGGGAGGAAGTGCAAAGTGTTGAAGTAAAGCCGCAGGAAACCTCCACCGAAACGAGTGGGGATATTCGCATTTTGCGTTTTGATTTCAAAGCAGTAATCAAAAAGCCGAACGGAGAAATCAGCAAAGTCCTCATTGAGTTGCAAAAGGCCAAAAAAGCTTTTGATGTGATGCGCTTTCGGCGTTATTTGGGCGACAATTACCGCAAAGAAGACGATGTACTCAACGATAAAGGAGAGCCAGAAAAACTCCCATTGCCCATCATCACGATCTACTTTTTAGGTTTCCCCTTAAACAGTATTCAGTCGGGAGTGGTCAAAATCAATCGGGAATACCGCGATGTGGTGACCCAGGAAATTCTGGACATCAAAGAGGATTTCGTCGAGTTGTTGACCCACGATTCCTATTTGATACAGGTGCGTAAGCTAGCCAAAGCAGCCCGCAACAAACTGGAGCGGGTACTGCACATTTTCAGTCCGATCTATCAAAGCACAACGGACAAGCATCAACTCGATTTTCAGGGCGATACCAATGACCCCTTGGTCAAAAAAATGGTAGATCGTTTGGGGAGAGCCATTGCCAGCGAAGAGATTCGGGACTTGATGGATGTAGAGGATGAATTGGATCGGATTTTTGATCGGGAGATGAGAAAAAAAGATGAAATCATCGCCGAAAAGGAAGAGATTATCGCAGAGAAGGATAAGTTGCTGATTGAAGAGAAGAAACGGGCAGAAGAGGAAATCCAGAAAAACCTTGAATTGCACCGGCAAATTGAAGAGCTAAAAAAGCAAATTAACCCATAGTAACCGAGAACAATCGCTTTCCGAAAATTGCTACTAAAAGTCGCTTTTTCGGGAATCGTAACGTTCAGAAAAAAAACCAAACCAAAACCAGAAAACCCAACAAAATGAAGCGTGAATTTGAATGGGATGAAAACAAGAACAATAAGAACAAAATAAAACACAAAATTTCCTTTGAAAACGCAAAAGACGTATTTGAAGATGAGAATAGACTGCAATATGCGCTTGATGTAAATGGGGAAAGAAGATACTTAAGGATCGGAAAAGTATTTAAAGTTATCATACTGGTGGTGTACACCATCCGAAATTTTGCTTTTCGGCTAATTTCGGCTCGTCCTGCTAGAAAAGATGAGCGAGAAAGTTATCTTGCAAATAGTTTAAGCAAACAAGATGATGCATATGACAAAAAATAAAATCACCTTGGCCAAAGCCTTAGCGCTTTTGGAACAGAATGCATTAAGTGAAGATTATGAAGTGGATTTTGTGGATTCAGATAGCGTAGCAGCTACGGATGCCATAAAATTAGGTGCTCTTGGGTTCGACGTCCCAGAGGATAAAATCCATTACGATGATACAAACCTAGAGGAAGATGAGGATTTTGAGGGGGAATGGGTTAGGATAGATTCTGATATAGCCGATTACAAGCAGCACCTTATGATCAAATTAAAGGTAGACCATGAAATAGAAGCGTGGCTTGCTGCTTCCAATATTGATTTGGATTCACTGGTCAGCGAATTGATTACAGGATTCTATCGGTCATCAAAAGCGATAAAGGATTAGGAATTAAGGCACTTAAATCTTCAATCGATGAGCTGATCGCTGATTATTCAGCTGGAGTGCTTGGTGATTCCACCTCTTGATTTTCTTTTTCTTGTTGCATTTTGTATCCGCTCGCACTTCATACAACTTGCCAACAATTAAGTATAACCCTGCTTTTCGGATGATTTTGGCAATGAAAACTAAGATTGACTTTATGATTAATAGATGACCGGCAAAACGTAATCTATGCTCCAACTCTTCTTCAAAACTTCCGCCATCAGCCCTCAAGAATGGGAAAAGGCCTATCTGCGCATGCTGTCCATCGTCACCCATTTTCCTTTGAAGCTTGTACGCATTGAAGCATACTATGGATACCAGGCAAATCTGGACAAAGATCATTTTGAATTGCGAGAAAACATTGGGACTCCAGACGAGAGCCTTGCTTTTTACGGGGATTGGACATCCTACACCACCGGAACCACGATTCGTTTTTACAAAAACTGGCACAAACACCTGGCTGAAGAACTAGACGGCGGTGAAGAAGACCCTAACAAACCAATTACCTGGTTTCCACACTACCCTTTTCGAAACGACGGTTCTTTGCCACAGGCCAATGGCGCTTCGACCAAGTATGGCTACATCGATACTCGTGGAGCTGCCTACGAATGCGCTATTTTAGCCATTGGCATCATGCTGGAAAACTTACTTCCTGGTAAAATATTCATGACGGCAATGGAGCAGCAGTTGGAGCATATCGAGGATGTGGTCTCCTGGTTGTCGGCTCATTTTGAAGAGCATTTTGACTTGCCCATCCATTTTGACAAAAAACGCCTCTTGCATTCATTCATCCAGGAATATCCTGAGCAAGCTCAGGCGGTATGCCGCATGGAGCACCTGTTCCGCAAGCAATACAAAAAGAACATGGCTTTTGCAATTGAACATGTTGGGTATCGTGCAGCTTTTGATTGTTATGCCGATGTTTTGTCCAGCAATACTTTTGGCACTTTTGGTTTTGCAGATGTGCTTGATCCCTGGATCGCAGTGACACAAGATTTGGAGCGTACCCTGGAGTTGGTTGCCAAAAGTAAACAATTGACCCAGGAACAGGGAGATGAAGAAGAGATAAAAGCATACGATCTAACCCATTTACTGAAGTCATTCTTGAAAAAACTCATTCTGTGGACTCCGCAGCAGCGCGAAGAATTAGACCATTTTTACACCAACAAAGAAGCATTAGAAAGGGGCGATGAGTCACTTTGGGGCATGCTTTACCGCATGACGGGCAATCGAGTCGATATTTGTCCCATCTATGCCACGCCACAAGAACTTTTTGAAGCATTCATGTATCATGCACCCAAGCAAGGTAAAGTTTTTAAACAAATCATTGACGAGTGGCTCGAAAACAATGCCGATGCGTTTGATCAAATGAAACAAAAACTGGCTGAGGCACAGACAGATGAACAGGTGGAAGACGCCGATGAAATAGAAGATGAATCGATTGAATTGACCCAAAAGTCATTCCTCGACAAGTTTCATCCACATGAGCGCCCTTTCCTCGAATTAGCACTGCATCGCAACCCGGTAATTGCCACTGTAGAGGCGGCCATAGAAAAAATGCTTCAGGAGTTGCAGGAATTAATGGAATCTCCTGAACATCGCGAGCATGTCAACAGCATTCAAACAAGTTCAAAACAGGCCAATCTTACCTACATTCGTCTCCGCATCAAAAAAGACATTCGATGCCGAACTCATCCACAGTTCGAGCATTGGTTGGAAAAGGAAAGTGATGAGAATGTGCTATTTCACCTCACTTTGATGATGTCTTTAAAATTGTACAATCGTGAAGAAGCCTATGTTCGGTATCGAATACTTTGGGATAGAGGGTACTGGAAACCATGGCGGAAAAATCTGTAGAAAATTAAACCTGGTCGAATCCAATTTGGGTACCAATTCATTGTTTTGCTAATCGCGAAACAAGACCTCCATACTCAGGTCATTTTGCACCAAAGCCATGGCATGGTCATTGCGAACGAGGCCGAAAGTGGTAATCATGGTCAGAAAAATGGCTTTATTGGTAGCCGTTATATCTTTGAATAGACCAATTTTGTTGCGCAAAGCGTCAGAATATGCTTTATCAATGGAAAATGGCTGAATAGAAAATTTCATCTCACAGAGGTTGATGACTTGATCTCGACGGTCAATAACCAAATCAATTTGGGCTTTTTGGCCTTCTTTTTCGCCCATCCAGGCCGATGTTGCCGTTTGAACGCCGCTGATTCCCAGCGCCTGCTTTATTTGGTCAATATGCGCTAAGCATACTTGTTCAAAGGCATATCCGCTCCAAGCCCGATACTCAGGACTGTCAAGGCCACTTATCCAGTTTTGGTTGTCGAGCGGACTGGTATTTCGAATAAATCGAAGATAAAACAACGAATAGAAATCCGTCAATTGAAATATGGCGTTTTTCTCCTTTTTATCATAAGCTTGGTACTTTCTGATAAACCCACTTTCTTCGAGCTCTTTCAACACTTTTGTAGCACTCCCTCCATCTGAAAGCGATGCCTTGAACAACAGTTCTTCGCGGCTCATCCCTTTTGATTTTTTGGCCAAAGTCTCCACTACGGCAATGTGCCTTTCGGCATTTCGGTAAAGGGAAGCATACAAATTATCAAATTCGGTTCGCAAAAAGCCATCTGCCATAAAGCCAAGGTCATTGACGTTCTGTGGTATACTTTTGCCCGTTTCCACTTGTTCCAAATAAAAGGGAATTCCTCCGGTAACCATGTACAACTGAACCAATTGGTAGTGTCCATAAACAGCCGATTTTTGCCTAAAATACGCTGCACATTCAGCCAATGTAAAGGGTTCTAAGCGGATTCTATGCGTTACTCGGTTGTGTAGCCCGCCCCGGTTATTGATTAGGTTGTGAAGCATCCAGGATGCTGCCGAACCACAAACGATGAGCAAAATATCCCGACGAGCGCTGGCCCAACTGTTCCAAAAATGCTCCAATGCCGAAATAAATCCCGATTGAGGTGTATCAAACCAAGGCAACTCATCCAAGAAAATGACTTTTTGGCCAGTGGGTAACGATTCTAACCAATCGCTCAACTGCTGAAACGCCCAGAACCAGTCCTTGGGAAAAGGTACTTCGGTACCTGGCGGCATCAATCTGGCAAAAGCAGCATAGAAATTATTCAGTTGTTTTTTCACCCCACCCTTTCCGAGTCCGGTCAACTGAAAAGTAAACTGATTATTGAAAGCACTTCGGATCAGGAATGTTTTCCCCACCCGTCTTCTGCCAAAAACAGCCACAAAGGAAGAACTATCCTTTTGTTTGAGGTCATGCAACAGTTTGAGTTCTCTTTGTCGGCCAATGATGATATTTTCCATAAAAACAGTGCAAGTGAGCGGTAAATGTACAAAAAAATACGATTCCGCTCACTTGTGTTTTAATTCTGAGCGGCAAGTGTTTTTTTAAGGTGGTTTCCGCTCACTTGCAATTGCATTTTGCGTAGAACGTGCCTAATGCCCTGCACTTCTCGAACGCAATCAAGGTGCGGCGGAATGAGATGTGGCCACTGCCCAGAATTTAAGGAAAACTTGATCCATTTCTAGCTTGCCTATTTTTTGAAATTCCATAGGCAACAACTAAATCGAAGAGGTATGGTAAGTCTTAAAATCCTTCCAAAAACCGCAGCAAATTCCAATGCTCAATACCGTTAACAGTATTCGTAAGTGGCGCGTCCATACTCACGACCAATTTACGGTAGTTGTCGCGGATCAATGCCAGGTTGCCGAACTCGCGGTCAATGGTTGATTGTTCAGTAAGCATATAGGCAACTTGGATATAGACCCGTTCGCTGTTTTTTTCAGCAACGAAATCAATCTCCAGTTTTTGCCAGTCCCCCGTAAAG
>NZ_JBBAKG010000158.1:0-9402 GCF_040403615.1 Haliscomenobacter sp.
ACCGCAAAAACGCCTGCGTTTGCAAAGTCCTTATCAAAATTAAAGCGATAGTATGCTTTCCCCATGATTTTAATCGCCCATTCGGGCATTTGAGGTACAGCCTTTTTGGCCGACCCGGCATTTAAGCGGGTGGTAAACTGCTGGTTGGTGTGGTAGTACATGGCCTTTAAATCGGTTGGCCCATAGAGGGAAACCACCCCGCAAACGCTGATGTCCTTTCCTCCCAATTCCTTTGGTGTAAACTGCGGGTTGTTGGCCGTATAGGCTGCAAGCATGGCAAGATGGCCTCCGGCAGAACCGCCACCCACCACAATGGTATGGGGATTTACGCCGTAAGTGCGTGCATTTTCTTTGATCCACACTATTGCCCGCTTTACATCATTTACCATTCCCATCATGTCCGTTTCATGAGCAAGGCGATAAGCCACGTCCACAATCACATGACCTTGGGCAGCCAAGTGACTAAAAAACGGACGTGTACCAACATCTTTATCGAGCAGGGCCCACGCGCTACCATGCAGGTATATAAAAGCCAAGCCAGAAGGGGTGACCGTTGCATTTGGTTGCCATACATCACACAAAAGTTTCCGGTCAGTGCCAGGAATGCTTGCAAATGAGATGTCTTGTTCCAAACGTGGAATCGGAACGGCGGGTAAACTGATGATGGTTCGTCTTGGGAGAAAGTGTTTTTTTTGTTCGGCACTGATGCGGTTTTCCCAATCCAAACCGAAAGCCTGTGCAAAACCGCTTGAAACATCAGGCGGACGGGTAACGCTGAAGATATATAAAAAATAAATCAACCCGTTATACATGCCAATCAAACCAAGGAAGACAGAACCAGTTGCCAGTCCCACCACGGCGCTCAATACACCGATAAGGAAAAGAAAAGGTGATACGGCGCTAACGAATAGCTTTAACATCCACAAAACCGGTGCAGGCCAATGTAAACGAAGGAAAATCAAAATGCTCATTAGGGTACCCAAACCGCCTAAAACAGTTGCAAGAATTTGAATTGTTGATTTTATTGTTTCCATTTGGCTCTATTTATTCACTGCTCCTTACATCCGTACAAACCCATCCACCGACCGACGCAGTGAAACCGGTTGCGGATACGTCTTCACATATCCGGTGCGCAAAATAAATTGTATAGGATCCTTGATGCCGATAGCTGAATTGAGTTCCGCGTTCGTAGTTGTTTCTTCTAATATCTGCGTCATCGGATGAATGGCGATTCCTTTTTCTCGAATGTTTAGCCACAGCTTTTGCAGGCGACGGCCCGTATCAATTAGGGTGGCTACGGCATTGTCTTTACTCGTGATCAGCAGCCAACCGGCAGATTGTGATACTTGTTTGTGAACAGTGTCAATACTTTGCTCCCTGAAATTCTTTTTCATTACATTCGATTTTCCATAAAAATTCCGCAAAACCCAGGCCGGAACTCCCTTTATTTCCATACTTGCGGTAGTCAGCCCGTCACCGTGTTTTGCGGCATCTTTACTGGAAAACCGAATCCAATCGGCCAATTCGCTTTGTGCAGCATCCCGATAGGATTGAATTCGATTGGCTTCAATCGTTTGTTCATTCAGGTATTGGTGCTCTTTTGAGGTATTGGGTAGCCAATGAAAAACATCACGCTCGCCCGCCATCAACTCATCAAAGTCCTCTTTTTTGAGTACCTCACTGAGGTAATTTGACCGGATGGTTCTACGCTGTTTTATTTTTTCAATGTTGTATTTGGGGGTATTGCTTGCTTTCGTCAATTTGACAGATAGTACCTGTTCATCTTGATTGTTGTTGGCTAAAATAGTGAATTGAGATTGGTATCCGAGGTTGCTGGCGGCATATTCCAGGTTTTGGGTGAATGCCCCGATCGACAGCATCGTTTCTCTTTGCGTGGGATCAACCCCAGGAAGCCATTTGCTTTTGTCATTGCCGATTATCCAATGGTAAGGTTCAATGTATTGTACAAACCAGGGTTGGGTGTTGTGTCCGCTGGGTGCCAAGGAGGCCAGGAAGAGGATGTTTCTTTCATCGGCAGTAAGGGGAATTTTTTCAGGAAAACTTCCCTCAAGATCTGCTCTGACGAAATTGCTTTTGTCACTTTGCAGGTAATAGCCGCCGGCGACCACCAAAACAGCCCCGCCAGCAACACCTAAGAATTTTTTCCTGTTCATAATGGTTTTTTTTAAGGGCTAGTTTTACAAAAAATTAAAACTTTTCAGGTCGGTCATACTCGATTTTTTTCACCTTAAACTTGGCATAAGGGTAATCGCCTTTTTCCAATTTATAAAGCACTTCAATGTTGGTCGGCACCTTTATTCCATTTAGCTCTTGGTAATCCTTCATTTTACCAATCCAGGTTTCCAGCTTTTCTTCGCTCATGTATCGTTTTGTTTCCATTTGGGTAATCTCGCCAAGCTTATTGAAGCTGACAATATAAAATAGCGATAAGCCCTGGTAATTGAAGGTCAATTTCGCAGTCTGCGCATCCATTGCAGACCATTGCAATCTTTCACTGGGCAATAGGTTGGTCGGAAACCAAACACCTTCGCACAGCCAGCGCTGCAATTCGCCCTCATTGTATTTTTCGCCTTGCGCATCTACTACATTGATCAGGGACAACAGCGAAACCACCAATCGTCCTTTATCCGAAATGTACATATCGCGGGCGGTAAATAGCGTAGTACTGCCTTTCCAGATAAAGCCAGGTTTTTCGGTCGTGAAATACTGTTCCCCTTTGATGTTCAGCCAATTTTTGTCTAGTCCCGTTTTAAATTGCCCGTCGTGGGTCAATCGGATGTAACCAATGTAGGCTTGCCCCTCCTTCAAAACATGCTTAAAATAGCGCTGAACGGGCTCGGGTAAGCCGTTTAATTGCTCATAGCTGAATGCCTGGTCAGCAGAAATAGGCTTAGATTGAGCAAAAAGTTCTTTTACCTCATTTTTGAATTGGATCGATAAATTTATTTTTCCAACCATTAAAATAAGCCCGATTATACCCACTACAATCAACAAAACGATGATGCCAATTTTGAGCGGCCAGGAGATCACTAAATCAATCATTGCTTTTCATATTGAAAAAACTTCAAATTCCTAAGCAGCCGGATGACCACCATTGCCAGCAATCCTGCTCCGATGCTCAGTGCCCAATCGGCGACCGACATGGGCACAATGGAAAGCGCCTTACGCACCGGCGCAATTTGGTACAACACGGCTACAATGAGGGCACATCCACCCACTGCAAACCACACGCAGCGATTGCGCACCACCTCGGTGCGCCAAAACGGTAGATCCATCGAACCCATGTTGAACACATGGAACAACTGGGCAAAAATCAGGGTAAAAAACAAGATATTGTTGTAAAGCGCAGGATTCCACTCCTCCCAGGCATGAAGGGTGTAATAGCTGAAATACACTGCTCCGATGGTCGTCGCCGTGATGATCGCTGCGTAGAAAAAAATGCGCCCCCAACGTGATTTGTCAATGATTGGTTCATTCACATCGCGCGGTTTCTGCTTCATTACCTCTGAACCGCCAGGCGTAACGCCCAAGGCCAGCGCTGGTAACACATCGGTGACCAAGTTGATGAACAGGATTTGCAGCGGCTTCAATTGAAAATCCAGCAGCAACATGGATACGATGGCGATGATCGCCAGTTCGCTCAGGTTGCAAGACAAAAGATAAATGACAAACTTGCGGATGTTGTCAAAAATGATCCGCCCCTGGCGAATTGCCACCACAATGCTGGCAAAACTGTCGTCGCGCAGCACCATGTCAGCTACGTCTTGCGCTACTTGGGTGCCGCGTTTGCCCATCGCGATACCTATATCGGCTTTTTTGAGCGCGGGGGCATCGTTCACGCCATCGCCAGTCATGCCTACAATGGCCTTGCGTTCTTGAAAAACCCGGATCAAATCGAGTTTCTGTTTGGGGCTTACCCGAGCAAATATTTTGGCGGCGGCCCAGCGCGATTTATCCGCTGCGCTGAGTTTTTCGAAGTCGGGCATTTCTTTCCCCAGTACCACATCGGTTTCATCAGCATCAATGATGCCCAATTGCCTGCCAATGGCTTTTGCGGTAGCAGGATGGTCGCCAGTGACCATCACCACCTCAATTCCAGCTTCCCGGCAGTGCCTGATGGCCGCAGGGATTTCCCTCCTAGGCGGATCGATCAAACCGAAAAGTCCTACAAAAGTCAGGTTTTCAGCCAATTCCAGCCCAGGTTTTGCGTCTGGTTTAAAAGCCCCCGCAATGACTTTAAGCCCCGATGAAGCCATTTTTTCCGCTTCTGCAAGCCAAGCCTTCCGAGCCTTGGGACTCATTGGAGTATTTTTATCCCCATCGAGTAGAAATGAACAACAATCCAATAAGTCTTCCGCTGCTCCTTTGGCAAAAACCAGCTTACCTTCCGAAGTCTCGTGCAAAGTGGCCATGATTTTGGTTTCGGAGCTAAAGGGCATTTCCGACAGTTTGGGGGATTTATGTCGGAGCTCGTTGATGTCTTCGCCTAATCGGCGCGCGAATTTGAGCAAGCCAGTTTCAAGCGGGTCGCCAATTTCTTTAATTTTCCTTTTCTGGGCGTGAATTTCCGAATTGTTGCACAAAATGGCAATTTGGAGGAGGCGACGGTATTGCATCTCTGGCAAATGACCGAGGGGTACATCGGCAGCATCGTCACTTTTTGCCCAGGTGCCTCCCGGGGCAGCCAAAGCTTCGACTTCCAATTTGTTTTGCGTCAGCGTACCGGTTTTGTCGGTGCAAATCACGGTGGTTCCCCCCAGGGTTTCGACTGCGGCAAGTTTGCGGACAATCACTTTATGGCGGGCCAATTTGAGCATTCCCTGCGCCAGTGCCAGCGTGGCCACGATAGACAAACCTTCGGGGACGGCAGCTACAGCCAAGGCGATGGTGGTTTGGAACATTTCCAGAATTGGCTTTCCACCAATGACTCCTGCAGCAAAAATAACGACTACCAGGCCAATGGTAATTTTGATGAGACGACCGCTGAACGCTTCCAGTTTCTTTTCCAGAGGGGTGGCAGCCTGTTCAGAGCTGCCAATGAGATGGGCGATTTTCCCCAATTCGGTGTTCATGCCTGTTCCGACAACCACTGCCTTGCCGTTGCCCTTGGTGACAAAGGTTCCTTTAAAAAGCAGGTTGGACTGTTCTGCCAACGGCGTGTCAGTAGGCAACGCAGCAGGCTCTTTTTCCACGGGAACACTTTCACCCGTGAGGGAAGCCTCGTCCACTTGCAGTTGGGAGCTGTTGAAGAGTCGCGCGTCGGCAGGGGTCATGTCACCGGCTTCCAGATAAATCACGTCACCGGGTACCAGCATTTCGATGCTGATTTCCTTCAAACTACCTCCACGGAACGCTTTGGCCGAAACGGCAACCATTTTTTTCAGGGCGGCCATACTGCGTCCTGCCTGAAATTCCATGTAAAAACCGATTATGGCGTTCAGGAAAACCACTACCAAAATGGCGATCCCGTCCAGCCATTCCTGAAAGCCAAATGATGCACCAGCCGCGATGACCAGGAGGACAACCAGGGGGCTTTTGAATTGCCGTAGGAAGAGTTTCCACGCCGGTATTTGTTTGTCTTGGGCAATGGTGTTGGGGCCAAAAACTTCCAGCCGGGTGGCGACTTCTGCAACCGACAGACCCTGCTCGATATTTGCGCCCAAATGGGTAAACAATTCCGTTTCCTGAGAAGCCCAAATGGGGACATCAGATTTGTCAATTGTCTTTTTTTTGTTCACTTTAACCATATCCGGATACTATTTTGAATTTCAACCGCTATTGCTTTTTTACGTTTCTGTGCACCCTATCGATGTGTATCCAACTCTTCAGTTTACTGGTTCAAGTACATCATTTCACTTTCAACAAGCTGGCATTGATGGCCACCACCACCGTGCTCACCGTCATCAACACGGCACCTGCGGCGGGACTAAGCAAGATCCCCCAATGGTACAACACTCCTGCGGCCAGGGGCAGCGCAATCACATTGTACCCAGTTGCCCAAATGAGGTTTTGAATCATCTTGCGATACGTTGCTTTGCCAAAGAGGATCAAACTCACGACATCTTTGGGGTTGCTATTGACCAGAATGATCCCGGCGGTTTCTGCGGCAATGTCACTGCCAGAGCCTACCGCGATGCCAACGTCTGCCTGTGCCAAGGCAGGGGCATCGTTTACGCCGTCGCCTGTCATGGCCACAAACTCACCTTGGCTTTGCAGTATTTTGATTTTTTCCAGCTTTTGATGCGGCAATACCTCTGCCATAAAACTGTCCATGCCCAAAGTCTCACTTACACTTTTGGCCACTTTGCCATTGTCGCCGGTGAGCAAAATGGATTTGATCTTATTTTGGGTCAAGGTTTTGATCGCGTCTGCCGATTCAGGGCGGATTTCATCAGATAAAGCGATATACCCGGCCAGTTCATTATTGACGAGCACAAAAACCACCGTTTCGGTATCATTGGCGCTGAAACCCTCAGGAAGAGGAATTTTGTTTTCGGTTAAATAGCCTGGACTAACCACCAATACCTTTTTGCCCTCTACTGTTGCTTCTACTCCTTTGCCCGTGATGGCTTTAAAATCGTCAGCGACTGGGATAGAAACAGCCGCGTCTTTCGCCTTTTTCAGGATACCGGTGGCAATGGGGTGTTCTGATTTTTGCTCCAATGCTGCGGCCAAACGGATAATTTCATTCTCGGTGAGCGCAGTTTGTAGGGTAACGATTTTGGAGACTTCAAATTTACCTACGGTCAGAGTCCCCGTTTTATCAAATACGATGGTGCTGATCTTTCTGGAATTTTCAAAAGCTGTCCGATTTTTGATCAATAAGCCGTGTTTGGCAGACAAGGCCGTTGACTTTGCCACGACCAATGGGACGGCCAAGCCCAGCGCATGCGGGCAACAAATGACAATAACGGTGACCATTCTTTCCATGGCAAAAGCCAAAGATTGACCCGTTAAATACCAGTAGAAAAAAGTAGTGAGGCCCGCAACGATGGCAATGAGGGTAAGCCATTTGGCGGCCTGGTCGGCCAACAATTGGGTTTTGGATTTTGATTTCTGAGCATCATCCACCAACTTGACGACCAGCGAGAGGTACGAATCTTTTGCGGCATGAGATACAGTAACTTTGATGGCACCGTTGCCGTTGATGGCACCAGCAATGACTTTGTCACCATTGACTTTTTTTACGGGTTTTGATTCCCCTGTTAGCATCGATTCATTCAGGTAACTTTCTCCGTCCGAAACAATGCCATCCGCAGCCACTTTTTCACCAGGTTTCACCAAAATGACATCGTTTGCTTTGAGGGTATCGGTTTTTACTTCCTGTATCTTATCCGACTTCACCAGGTGAGCTTCTGCGGGCATCAACTGTACCAATAGCTCCAATTCTCTGGACGCTCCAGCCACCGATTTCATTTCTATCCAATGGCCTAAAAGCATAATCAGGATTAAGGTGGCCAATTCCCAAAAGAAATCCATGCCCTGCAAACCAAATACAATGGCGACGCTGTAGATGTACGCAACAGTAATGGCAAAACCAATTAAAAACATCATGCCGGGGTTCTTGGCTTTTATTTCTTCCAGCCACCCGGTTAAAAATGGCCAGCCACCATAAAAAAACACGACGGAGGACAAGCCCAATAAGAGGTATGGTGAACCGGGAAATTGCCAATTCACTCCCATAAACTGTTGGATCATCGGAGACAGCAGCATGATGGGAATGGTCAAAGCCAAGACGATGTAAAATCTTTTTCGGAAATCAGCAATCATCATGGCATGGTGGTCATGGCCAGCATGGTTCATCGGTGGATTGGCGGCGGTGTGAGGGTGTTTCGGCTCAATGGGTTTTTGCGCACTTTGAGCTTGAGGTTTATCTTGATGATGGTCGTGATTTTCCATGGTTGCCTCTTTTGTTAAATGTTAAAAAATCTCCTTGCGCAGCGCCTCAAAACAAAGACACTGTGCAAAGAGATTTTTTGACTAAGTAGTTGGGCAAAAATAAGTGTTCATTTTTCTTGAGCCAAAGGATTAGATAAGACACTTAAAATGAAACGTTTATTTATCTAATCCTCTGGCAAAATGATCACTTACTTTTTTATTGCCCCTTATACTAGGCCATTTTGATTTTCATGGGCTATTTCCGGTTTTTATCCAACCAGTCCTGAAAATTTGCAATTTCCCGCTGCTGGTCGTCAATCATTTGTTGTGCCATTTGTTTCAACTCGGTGTGCTGCCCATTGGCCAATTCCTCCTTGGCCATGGTCACTGCGCCTTCGTGGTGCATCATCATCATGCTGGCAAAATCCTGGTCCATATTGCCGTTCATGGACATAGACTTCATTTGGTCGTGCATTGATTGCATGCTTCCGCTGTGCATTGGCTGCTGCTGAGTGCCAGTAACCGGATGTGCCTGAACGAAGTCTCGCAACTTGACAATCTCTGCTTTTTGAGCCATGATGATTTGTTTTGCCATGTCTTTCAATTGAGCATCGGAACCCGACTTTACTTGAATTTCGGACATGTCAATGGCACCCTGATGATGCTCTATCATCATGTTGGCGAAGTCTACATCGAAGTCCCCTGTCATCTTCATGGCATTTGTACGTTGCATCATGGCATCCATGGATTCCATCATGGCCATGTTGTGCGCACCGTGGGTTTGATCCTTTTGGCCAGCGTTTTCCTTAGCGGTATTGCTGGAGTTGCAGCCACTCAGCAAACAAAGTATGGTAAGCAGCGATAAAAGAAATGTGTGTTTCATAAGGTCAAATTTTTTAAAAGGAATTGGAAAATAGGCGAAGTATTGATGAGAATCGCTGTGAAAGGAGATTTTGTACACTACATTTTACCCATATTGCTGCATTCGGCAGCACATTTGCGACATGCTTCTGCACATTTTTTGCAATGCTCCATGTGTGAGTGCTTCTCACATTCCACTGCACAGGCAGTGCAGATTTCTGCACAGAGTTTGCAAATTTGGTGTGCGAACTCACTGCCGCTGGCCATAGCTTGTACAGCCAACTGACAAATGGCTCCACAGTCATGGTCTAATTTGATACACCGGGCCAACATTTTGATGTCTTGTTCTTCCAAGCAGGCACTTGCACAATGGTAACATTCTATTGCACAGGCTGAACATGCGGCGATGCAACTTTGAAATTTTTGATGACTCATCTTGTTGTGGTTGTAATGGTAGAGAATATTCTCTCAACAAAGCTATGCCCTCAACTGCCCTGAAGTATTACACAATTTTGGCGATAGTTTATATCATTCACACATTAATTTTCTGTAGACTTAATGACAGCACTTTTTGAGAAATGGCTTTTTGAACACCCAGATTATCAATTTCATATTATTCCTTAAAAATGCCAAAAAGCCATG
>NZ_JBBAKG010000158.1:9502-10618 GCF_040403615.1 Haliscomenobacter sp.
TTGCGTTGCATTTTATTGTAAAAAAAAGCTCCATTCAGCGACTTACTCCATTTGTCAATTAACGGGGAAAAGACTCGTCTACCATTTCGTTGGTCATAGGCAGAAGGTTGGAAAACTCCTATGTTCCTGATGCCGTTTAGCCAACCTAACAAACTGACAAAAGCGCGCCAAACAGAATTTCTTTACCAGATTTTAATGAACGTGTCATTAAATGCGATAAGAATTTTACGCACAACAAAAGTAAGTGCTGTACACCTTGAATACATTACACGATTTCAGCTATAAGTTGCAAGATTCACACATCTCTGTATCACCAACCACTCACATCTTGTCCATATCATGGCTTTCCATTGGATTGGCTCCTTTTTTGAAAATGTACTCGCTTTGCAACAGGTAAGCACCCGCAACCACCACCACGTCTCCTGATTTCAAGCCGGAGGTGATTTCGATTCTGTCGTCGCTTTCCAGTCCGGTCTGTACCATTACACTTTTAAAAGAATGATTGGCTGTTTTGATCCATACCGTGGCCCCTTTGCCATCGCGAAGGACGGCATCAATTGGCAGCGACAGTGATTTGCGCGCAGGGCTTTTCAGCAATACATAGGCCGGCATTCCCGGTTTGAGGAGGTTGCCAGGATTGGGAATCGATACCCGGATCAGGTTAATGCGGGTATCCGGGTTGATTTCAGGATTGATGAATTCTATTTTTCCTGGTATTTCCCGGTCATCCAGGTCGGGAAGTTGCACGGTGGCGACGCTGTGGCGATCCAAAGCCGCGAATTGAGTGGTGTACACTTGCGCTTCCGCCCACAAGGTAGATAAATCGGCAAGTTTGATGACCGTGCTTCCCTCCTGGATGTAATCTCCCTCCTGGATTTCCAGATTGGTCAGAAAACCGGAAGCGGGGCTGTAAAAAGTAGTGGTTGTCGTCGTTTTTTTCTGCTTGGCCAATTGTTGGATTTGCCCTTCGGTAAGTCCCCAGAGCAGCAATTTGTTTTTGGCACTTTGGAGCAGTTGCTCAAAATCAATCGTAGTCCCGGAAGCAAATTCTTTGCGTTGTTCCAATACCAGCAAGTATTCTTGTTTGGCATTGTTGAGTTCTTCGCTGTACAGGTC
>NZ_JBBAKG010000159.1:0-10212 GCF_040403615.1 Haliscomenobacter sp.
TTCATGCATAGAGATTACGTGGTGTCGATCAGATTAGATTCGGCTCGCCCTAGCCATTAACTCTTGTTTTCTTCCCATGCTGAGTCAGATCAATCAGGGTGACTAGGTATGGGGTTTTCTTTTATTATCTCCGCAATTATGCTTAATATGTGAGGTGTAATGAATAAGCGCGCGACGCTAGCTCAAGTTGCGGCATATGCTCAAGTGAGCATCGCAACAGCTTCTCGCTGCTTTTCTAACCCTGAATTATTAAAACCGGAAACGGTTACGCTAGTCCGACAGGCCGCATCTGCCCTTCATTACAAAGCGCCACGAATTCTTGAACGCGATTTATCAATGGCAAGAATCGCTGTTTTTACTCAATTATTTAATCACCAAGGTGGAACGGAAAGGTTGCGTGGGGTATCAAATGCACTTCGTGCATGGCCGCATGAACTTCTTTTATACGATGTTATAGGCTCGGCAAGTTCAGTAGATTACGTTAAGAAGTTATTGGTCACCAAGCGCGTAGAGGGATTAATTTTCTCTGGAGTACCAATTCTTCCTGAAGTTGCAACATACATTCAGCGTTTTGAATTACCAACAGTTCTAATCAACATTGATGACCCTCGGTTCTCCCGAGTTATAACATCAGAGAAAAAGGGCTGTGAACTTGTTGCTGACTACTTCAACAAAAGTGAGGTGAAAAACATCCTCTTCCTAGGTGCAAGACCCTCGCCCATGGATAACAATCCTGGAATACGGTTGAAATCTTTTAGAGAACATCTGAATGTAGATAAAAAAACTGCCAGCATCGAGCTTCTAGTCGATCCACTCTCACAGGAGGCTGGCGTGGAGATTCGAAAACTCTTGAAAAGCAATAGAAAGATAGAGGCGGTATTTGCAGACAGTGACTTGTTGGCAAAGTCGATATATGTTGCCGCACGGGAGTTGGGAATTTCTATCCCCAAAGATCTCTTATTGATTGGTTATGGCGACTGCGATTCAGCCTCACAGCTAGGAATCTCTACGGTCCGAACCCACCTTGATGCAAGCGGGCGTCGCGCTGTTGAAATTCTGCGCGGACACGAACATTCCGATGAGCCTGCCCGAGTTGAGTTAAAACCCGAACTCATATTGCGCTCAACCACCTAGTATGTAATAAATAAATTACATTGATGTAAGTGCTTGTAATGAAAAATTTACATTAATAAACTCATAAAAACCCCTTTCCAAGGGTTTTAATGAGAGGTCTGGCTGTGTCAGATATAGATATTAAAAGTGGCGAGATAGTTATTTCACGCCGTTTAATCCTCTCTCCCAGTGACCCAGTTTTTGATCCACGTTTTCGTCCGCCGCTTGACACGGTTATTCCATGGACACTTGCCTACCGTGGACCTTGGCTAATCCCTTATGCATCTATTCCATTTGATCATCATCGCGGCATTGGCGAACAAAATCTCTTTAGATGCCTCTTTGGTCGTGACTCATTAATCATCGCTGACTTTTTAGGAGCTCGAGTTCCGGGGTTGCGCCGTGGAGTCATCTGCGCACTTGGTGAAGCGCAAGGTGAAAACTTTGTAGCACAAAGTGAAGAAGAGCCTGGACGCATTCCACACGAAGTGCGAGATGCAGGAGATGAACGAGCACGGGAAATTATGGCGAAGGAGGGCTGGTCATTTCCATACTTCGGCTCAGTTGATAGCACACCATTATGGCTCAAGGCTCTTTCAAAAGAAGCGCTCGAAGAACCTGGCTTACTTGATATTCAAGTAGGAAATAAAATTTTAGGTGAGCGCGCAGTCTTAGCAACTAAATGGATTCTGGCTCGGCTCAATACACCGTCAGCATTAATTGAATCAAAACGCTCTAATCCACATGGCATAAAAAATCAGTATTGGAAAGACTCTGGTGATTCTTATATGCATGCCGATGGAACTCTTGTTGGTGAAGGATCACTGGCATCTATTGAAACTGTGGCAGAAGTATTTGATGCTTTGATTGGTGCGGCACAGTTATACCTACTCCGCCCCTATTTAGATTGGCCACTTAGTGGCGATGAACTCATTCAACTAGCTCATAAGGTGCGTTTGAAGTTAATCGAACATATGTGGCTGGGAGATCGTTTCGCACTTGCAACCGAGCGCAATAAACAGGGCCAGCAGATCGCATTAGATTCTCAAGCAAGTAATCAAGGTCGATTATTAGATTCAGCAATATTTGATGGGCCTGACTGGGTGATGTATCGAATGGTAATTGCTGAGGCATTGACTGATTCTCAACTGTTAGGTCCTGCGGGCTTGCGAACACTCTCAAGTAACCACCCCTCATATCGCCCAGGTGGTTATCACACTGGTTCGGCCTGGCCGATGGATGGCATTTTTGCTGGACGTGGCTTGTTACGTCACGGTTTCTTGCCGCAGGCGACAGCGCTAATCGGAAGAACAGTTGCAGCCATTGAATCCATCGGGGGATTTCCCGAACTACTGCGAAGTGATGCCCCCTTACATGGCTGGGTGAGCTCGGAAGTAATTGATATTGAAGGCGCTGCCGATGGTTTCGGAAACGGCTTTAATCGAATTGTCCAACCACCACAAATGATTCAAGGATGGACAGTTGCAGCATATGCATGGGCACAAGATCACCGACAAATGTGGAATCGGTGGTAATTAGCAACACATCCAGTAATACTAACTAACGGGAGAGGTCAATGATGATCAAAGGCAGAATAGGTAAGGCGATAAGCATTATTTGTGCTGGCGCCCTAGTCTTTGCAGTGAGTGGATATGCCACTAGTGCAAGTGCTGCACCAAAAAAAGTAACACTAAAGGTATGGGATCCAGGTTTAATGGGGCACCTAAAAGATGGTGCGCTTGATACCAAAAACTCATTCATCTATAAAGCAAAGATGGCGTATGAAAAATTGAATCCATATGTAACTATCGATATTTCTGAAATCGATGGTGGCGTATCTGATACGCAATTTAAAGCTGCATCCATTGCAAAAAATGGACCAGATATCAAAATCGGCTTTGCTGGCGGAAATACACTTTCCTTTGCAGCATTTTTAGAGCCACTTGATAAGTACTTCACAAAAACAGAGTTGGCACTCATAAAAGGAACTGGCACAGTTCGCCAGGGATATGACCCAACAGGGCCACTTCTTGCAATGCCATACGGTGCAGGATCATACTTTTATGTCTTCTATGACAAGCGAGTGATGGCTGCAAACAATATAGATATGACAAATCCACCAAAGACTTGGGAAGCATTTATAGCTCTTGCAAAGAAACTCAAGAGTGCAGGTGTTGAAACTCCAATTTGGGAGACAAATCTTGAAGGGTACACAGGAGCGTGGGTCATTGCTTCATTAGTTGGTGGCCAACTAGGACCTAATGCTTTCTACGACATGTATACAGGCAAGACAAAGATTGATTCTGCCGCAATGGTTAAGGCATATGAGGGTTACCAGAAGCTCTATACATCTGGGATAACAAATGCCGATGCAACTACTGCTGGTCAAGGAGATCGCCTCAATGGATTCCTTGCCGGTAAAGGAGCGATGATCATTGATGGTGGTTGGGATAATGACCCAATCTTTAAAGCCTTAGGTGCAAATGCGGGAACTTTTGCAATTCCACAATTGAGTGGGTCTAAGTATCCGAAAATTCTTGCTGGAGGCACCAATGTGGCGGTCTCAGTTACTAAGTACAGCAAGAACAAGGCTGAAGCAATTAAGTTCCTTAAGTACTTAATGCAAGCTAAGACCATTGATACCTATGTAAAGATCACACAGACTGAGCCATCAAATCACGTAAACGCTGATTCTTCAGTGATTGTGAATCCATTGCTTAAGTTGCAAGCTAAAGATGTTGCAAAGAACCCTCAGGTTTATCCATTTGACAACATCATGCCCGGACCAACAAATGACTTGTTCTACAAGTTAAATGCCTCGGTAGCACTGGGTCAGACAACCCCAGCCGATGCCGTCAAGCAACTACAAGCATCACTTAATGAGAATAAGTAATCAGACCGAATGACCTCACCTGCAGTAGTGGAAGTTGGCCCCTCACGGGGGCCAACTTTCGCAGGCGGCAGGAAATCTAGGTCCTCCCGAGGATCTCTGACTCGACAGAAACAACGAATTGGATTCTTTGCAACCCTTCCAGCTTTTATTGTGGTTGCATCTCTACTTTTCTATCCAATTGGATATGCAATCTGGATCTCTTTTCTAAAAACTGATGGAGTGACCTCAAAGTTCATCGGATTTAAAAACTATGTAGATATCTTTGCAGCCCCACTCGTGCATCAGGTATTTCTCACTAACCTAAAGTTTCTCGTTGCCATTCCAGTTGTGATTTTTGCAGGACTTTTCACAGCGGTCTTGCTCTACCAAGAGGTGTGGGGATGGCGATTTTTTAGGATCGTATTCTTTTTACCCTCAGTGCTTTCAGCTTCTGTGATCGGATTAATGTTTCGTTCAGCCTTTACACTCAATGGACCCATTAACTCAGCACTCATTTCACTCGGCCTGACACCTATCAATTTTTTTGCTCGGGCAAATATGGCTATTTTAGTTGTCGTCCTTGCCCTCATTTGGGCTGGCTTTGGCTATGCCATGATGATCTTGCTCAGTGGGTTAATGGCCATAGATACCGATCTCTTTGCTGCAGCTGAAGTTGATGGTGCTGGCTGGTGGCAGAGATTTTGGTACATCATCATTCCCAGTATTCGCCAGCAGTTAGCATTTGTTTCAATCATTAACACGCTGTATACATTCACATCATTATTTGGCTTCATTTTTGTGATGACTGCCGGAGGTCCGTTGTATTCAACGACCACTCTGGACTACTTGGTCTACCAGAAGGCTTTTTCAGCCTATGACATGGGACAAGGCTCCGCATTGGCAATCATAATCTTCGGCGTCATTGCCACACTTACTATCGCTCAAAGCAAGTATCTCAGAAACGACGACGGTCGCTAAGATGAGAAAATTCAAATGGCGCACTAATACGATCGTTCTCTTAGCACTTTTAAGTGTTGCTATTACAACTTTATATCCACTCTTCTATGTCGTAATGACTTCGTCTCGTACTTTAGAGGATTACAACAAAAACGCTTACGGCCTACCAAAGTTCTTCACTTTAGATAGCTACCGGATCTTAATTAATAACTACTCACTGGATACGGCAGCGCGCAATACCATCATTGTTGTGGGTCTAAGTCTTGCCACATCCCTAATCTTTTCATCACTAGCCGGATTTGCTTTAGCTAAATATGACTTCCCGGGAAGCAAGGCTATAAATTGGTCTTTCATCGCAGTCATGCTGCTGCCCAGTCAGATACTAATCATCCCCATCTATCTTCTGCTTTCAAAGTTTTCACTTGTCGGACACTTGCCCGGTTTAATGTTTGTCTATATTGGCACCAATATCCCTTTTGGCGTTTTCTTTCTAAAAGCAACATTCAGCGCGGTGCCTGACACAATTTTAGATGCTGCCAGAATTGATGGTGCTGGCTTTTTTACCTCCTTTTTTAGAATCGCAGTTCCCAATGCAGCTGCCGGAATCACAACTCTTGCAGTTTTGCAGTTTTTAGGGATGTGGAATGAGCTTTTATATGCCTATCTCATTCTTCCCGACCAGGAGATGCGACTTCTTACTCCAGCGCTAGCCAGTATTGGTGGCCGCTACACCACCAATCAACCTTTGGTAGCCGCAGCGTTATGCATTACCGCTACGCCAACACTTATTCTTTTAGCGATGAGCTCAAAGTACTTAGTTAGAGGCGTACCCACTGGGACCGGTTCATCATGATGAGTTCAAAGAACTACACCATTACCTTTGATGATCTCGCTCTGGCTCGAATTCACTACTGGAGTTCGGATTGGGGTACCGAGTGGACTCCGCAGCACGTGAGTGCGGAATTACCTCTAGACATCGGTGTGACAGCTGGGCGATCAAGTAAAGGTCATCACCCATTTATTATTATTGAAGATGGTCCTCGTGCTCACTTCCTCGCCGTTGCTTGGTCTGGAAACTGGCAAATAATCTGCACTCCTCAATTACGCAGCATTGAGATACTGGTTAAGAGTGATTGCGACCAAACTCATCTCATCACAAAAACAGTTGACTCTGGTGGAATCGATGCTGCGATGCGGGAATTTATCGCCGATTTTCGAGAGTTGGATACCCACGGGACTCCTCAACTTTTGACAGAGTGGAACTCCTGGTGGCCATATGAAGATACTGATATCAATGAGGAAACTTTATTGGCCAATGCAGCGTGTGCTAAGGAAGCTGGAATCGAAGTTGCCGTTCTAGATGCTGGTTGGTTTGGCCCAGCAGCAGAGGATTCACACTGGCATCATCTGCGCGGAGACTGGGATCAAAGAAACATCGAACGCTTCCCGAGTGGTCTAGGAAGTGTTGCAGATGCGGTTCGCAGATTAGGAATTAAATTTGGAATTTGGTTAGAAATTGAAGCACTCGGCGAGAAGGCCGAACTTGCAAAAATTCACCCCAAGTTTATAGCCGAACATAATGGCAAAAATTTGCAGTATGTGTGCCTAGGTAACCCTGATGCCTTCTCTTGGGCTTTAAAAACAAGTAAGAGTTTGATTGAAGAGTGTGGTACATCCTGGATAAAAATGGATTTTAATCTAGATCCTGGTGCTGGTTGTAATCGAGCTGATCACGGCCATGATTTATCCCTGGGATTACATGAGCATCTTCATAACCTCTACACACTTTTAGATACATTAAAGAAGGATTACCCAGATCTAACAATTGAGAACTGCAGTTCGGGCGGTTTACGGTGGGATCTAGCTATGGCAACACATGTAGATGTGGGTTTTGCTAGTGATCCAGACTGGCCAGAACACTCCTTGTCCTGTTTTTGGGCCTCATCATTATTCTTCCCACCTGAAAAACTTCTTGGTTGGTGCGATAGTCAGTGGCGTGGGGACCATGGGCAGCAACTATTTACCGCACGTGATTCATCTGATGCCGATCTAGAGTTTGCACTATCAATTACGTTGCTGGGTGGTTTTGGAATCAGCGCCAGACTTCCTGATTTTTCAGAGTCCAAAATGCAACTAGTAACTCGCTTTGTTTCTATTTACAAAGAGTTTTTTAGACCCCGCTTCCAAGATGGGGCATTTATCAATCACTTAACGCCCCAACCAGAGCGCGATCACAAGGGTTCTAGAACGGTAGCTTTTGCAATAGAGAATGAAACCCAATCTCCACTATTGACCATTTATCAGCTAGATGGCGGTGCTACCCAGCCCATCATCACCTATCTACCCCCAAAACCTGAAGCCTTTTATCAGATTAGAAACTTAGTAAGCGATGAAACACTTTTTCTATCTCACCAAGGAACATTGACAGTACAAAATACCCTGAAGGATAATTGCGCCATGATCCTGATTTTTGAGGAGATTTCTGGTTGAACAAGCTAAAAACTTTTGATGGTTTCGAGAAGTGGGTACGACCAACTCCTGAAAACCAAGCTTTTTACTCACCAGAACTTGATGACTACCTAGGTGAAATCTCCCAAAAGATTAGTAATGTAGAAATACGTCAACTATTTATCAATACCTTTGCCAACACCCTTGATACCACCGCTTACAACTACCTTCGCGAAGGCAAGAACCACACATATATCATCACAGGTGATATCGAGGCGATGTGGCTTCGAGATTCAACATTGCCAAGCTATGCATTAATTGCTATCCACTGAGTTACCGCTGCAATAACACAGATCAGCACACAAAAGATTCTGAAGGCTCCCCAAGGGTTCTTCGCGCCAGCCTTGGCATAGTTTGAGTTCTCTTCATTTGTGTCTTGCCCGATTGCTTGAAACTGCTTGAGTTCTGTGTCAAATGAGAGCACGCTTGCAATGTTAATGATGATAACAATTGCAGATAGAGCTAGCTTGAGTGAGCCACTAGTTAGATCACCAAAGGTGATCATTGCAAGAGTTGCTAAGTTGCCAAAGATAAAGACCATGCGAGTTGTGTTAAAGCCGAGTTCTGTGTTGTGAACTCTCTTTGCATTGAGATTTTGATCCATTGTTCTGCCTCTCCGTTGAAGTAGTAAAGATCTATTTTCTTAATCGTCCTCTCATGCAGGCTCCATGTATTGGGCAACACGCCCAAAATGCTCTATTGGGCCTGCGTCAGCAGATGAAGGTGGCTGGCTCCTTTAACTCGAATGTGAACATTCCGTAACTCTTCGGGCCATGCTCTGTTTAGTTGCGAGGTTATGAGTTAAATTTCCCTTATTCGAGGTTGGGTATGCCTACCCGTGTGAGAGCGTTTGGAGAGAAAATGACATCAATGCTTAAGCGAAATAGGTACTTTGTCCTGGCACTGGCATCTCTATTCATTATGACTAGCTGTGGCCAAGAAACTTCAAGTCAATCAGATGAGCCAGTCAACTGGGAGACCCCAGCGGCTTTTGATTTTAAAGCCCTTAATGTCTTGATACCAAGTGAGAGCATCTTGGTGGGTTATTCAGAGTTCTCACGTTTCACATCAAGTGAACTTAAAATAGAACCTGTCTCTGGACTCACCGATTCAAATGATGGCTCGCTCACAACTTCTCCTGCAACTTGCCGCGAATCTGATGCATTTTTAACTCAACGTACATTCGCTAAATCTGGGGCTTCAAACGCTTCGAATAGCATGCTCGGAGGCTTGAGTTGGTTCTGGGCGAATAATGATCCAAATGACTACTCAAAATTGACATTGACAATTGTTGGTGACAACAATGTTAGTGAAGAGTTTCTTCTAAACGATATTGCTTCTGAATTGAAATCCTGCGCAATTGTGACAAATAGAACCTCAGATTTAACATGGACCACCACTCAAACGATTACACAACCTTCCACAAGTAGCTTGCGCCTTGACTATGAAATGGTGTTTTCTGGGAAATACTTTGGCCGCAAGGCTCTATTGATTGCGCGCCAAGAGGGTAGAAACGTGGTTTATGTGTCCTACTCCCGCGATGGCCAGGGTGCACCTAATGAGTTTCCGATCTCCACCGCTGTCGAGGGGCAAATGAATTTACTACTAGACGCAGTATCTCTCAAACTAAATTCATGACCCTTGCTGCTTAAAAACTAGCAAAGCCCCGCAGAATGATTTCTGTGGGGCTTTTGCTATGAAAGTTAGCTCTATGCATTAAGCGTGTCTAGTTTTTCCTGCACAGCTGGATAATCAGAGTCATCTACCAAAATCTTTTCTAGATCCTTAATTGCTAAAGCTTTTTTACCTAATCGTGCATAGGTTTCAGCTCTTTCAAAGAGTGCGCGATGGAGCAATATCTCAGAACGCTTCTTTGATGCCAGGGCGCGCTTAAAGCACTCAAGTGCACCATCATTTAATCCCTTTTCCCGAAATGCCACTCCGCGCAGGATCAACATCATGGCCGTTGCATCATCCTCATTTTCAATATCTTCAGTTGTTTCAATCGCTCCGTCATAATCTTTTTTACCGATTTCAATATCAGCGATCGAGATCGCAACTAGTTGATCGGGTTGCATTTCATGCAAGATTGCAAAGGCTTCTTCAAACTTGCCCATCTGCTGGAGTAGTTCAGTATAAATATGGCCAAGGGTTTGTTCGTTGTATACGGATGCGGTGAATATGCCATTGGTAATTTGAACCTGTGGGGTAATACCTAGGAAGTACTTTCTTACATACTTATCGGCAAAGGCAATCTTGCGATTACTCCATAACTCCTTACCCCACGCAGAGCCAGTCGAATCATCTACTGAGCTACCTTTAACAGAATATAGAAACTTGAGGAGATAAAGACTCCATTTGAGGCTGGGATGTTCTTCCTCTAACGCTTTGGCTTTTTCAATCACTTGATCAGGAGTATCTGTTTCATCCCATTTAAAGATGTCTCGTAAGTATGCATAGAGTGCGCGCTCTGCTTTCTTTGCAAAAAGTCCAGGCTGCATGCTTGTTGGTGGGTTGTAAGGAATAACCTTTTCTTCCGAGCCTGAAGCTGCCTTTGTGGTACTCCCCCGACTCTTTCCCCTGCCACCGCTTAAGGTTTCCACGTTATAGAGACCTGTTCCAGGAATTCCAGTTGAAAGGGTGCGTCGACCTTTTGAATTTATTGTGTAGCGGGCACCAGGAACACCAAAGGACATTCCAACTGAGTCCTTATTAACGCTCAGGCGAATGCCTGGCAGTAGTTTCATAGATCGTCGAAAGCG
>NZ_JBBAKG010000160.1:0-3031 GCF_040403615.1 Haliscomenobacter sp.
TCTGGTTTCAATTCCTTGGGGGAGGCTCGAAGCCTCCCTCAAGGAAAAAGGGAGATATAATTCAATCCCTCCTCACCTCCCGAAAATACTTCGCGGGTTGTCCGGCCCATATCTGCCCCTCTGGCACATCTTTGAGTACCAATGCTGAAGCGCCCACCAGTGCATAATCGCCAATGTTGCAAAACTCGATTACGGTAGCGTGCAAGCCAATGGTGACCGCCTTGCCGATGGTGATGCGCGATCCCACCACACAAGTGGCGGTGATGTGGCACAAGGGGCCGATTACGGTATCGTGACCTACCAGGGTATGGGTGGACACGATGGTGCAGCGACCGACTTTGGCGTTTTGAGAAATTGAAGCAAACTGCATCACACAAGCACCAGGAGCCAGTTCCACCGTAGGCGCCACAAAAGCGCGTTTGCTGATGATGTTGGGCAGGCGCTCATCGGGGAGCTTGCAGCGCAAAAAGACCGCTTCGGTGAGGTAGTTGCGGTTGGTCATGTGGATGGTGAAGGCAAAATAATACCCTTCGTCAATAAAACGGGGAATATCGGCCAGTGTACCCAGTACCGGGTAGCCGTGAATGATCTGTCCCAGATCGTAATCGTTGCAGTAACCGGCGATTTCGTATTCCAGATCGCCAAAATTGGTACGGTTGTCTTCAACCACTTGCGAAATAAGCGCGCCTTTGCCCGCGCCGCCGATGATGATGATTTTTTTTGACATGCGGTTTTAGGGTTTTGAGATTTTTTGCGTCATACTAACTCACATTACGCAGGCAGCTTCGCTGCTTTGATTTTCCACCACTTAAGGCACTTCAGATACCTAAGAGTCACCTGAGGCAATACAGTTTGGATTCTAAGGTGACTCTTAGGTATCTTGGTGCCTAAGGTGGTGGAAAAATTAGAGCAGCTTCGCTGCTACTGCGTAATGTGAGATACTAAGTCTAAATCCAGACGAATAAATCAGTTCCATCCAATTCGTATTCCAGGAAAGCGAGGCGAAGGCGGGACTCAAAATGAAGACCACCACTTTCCAGGCTGAATTCCCAGCCATGCCAGGGGCAGCGCAGTACTGGATGCTCGGCATCGAGATGCAGTTGGTATTCGGCATCGGTGTATTGTGAGGCGGTGATTTTTCCCCTACAAATCGGAGCGCCAGCGTGTGGACAAAAATTGAGCATCACCACCGGCTTACCCTGATGCAGCGTAGCACCAACCGAGCGATTGCCCAATTCCCGGATGCTGAATTGCCCTTCTTGCAAGGCGTCCAATGCGCCAAAGTAGTGCCGCGTTTTCATGCTGGGTGTTTGAAGGATTTGAACCAGGACGCTGCATTGTCGTAAAAAATGCCCGAGTCCCAGGCTGTTGGCAAGTAGCGGCGGATAAAATCTGGCTCGTCGGCATCCCAATGCGGGTAGTCGCTGCCAAATACCAGGTTGTGTTGCAATCCTCCTGCTTCGATTACGTCCTGCAATTTACTGGCTTCGCGCGGCTCGTAAATGGGCTGTACGCCAAACATAAAATGCTGCAAAATGTATTCGGAAGGAAGCTTGCGCAGAGCCGGAGCCAGGCGGTGCAAGGCTTTGTAATCTTTGTCAAAACGCCACATCAGGTGAATGGCCCAAATGAATCCGCCTTCCATCATCATGACTTTCAAATTGGGCAATTCCTCGAACACACCTGAAGAAACCAGCATTACCAGTTGCGCCTGGTAGGGCAAACTGACCAGAGTATGGTAATCCAGGTAATTGAAAGGCATGCCTACTGGCGTCATATCAGGCGCACTGGGGCCGGGTTGCCGAAAATGCAAAGCCACTACCAAATCCATTTCGGCTGCTGCCCGCAAAATCGGTCGATAAAACGGATGTGCCAGGGGTAGGGTAGTGGCGGCAGGAATGCTCACTTGCACCACTTTGGGATGCGAACCCCAGCGGTAAATCTCGGCTGCCGCCGCTTCAGGGTGCTGGATGGCCAAATGCAACGAACCCAAAAAACGCTCATCTTTGCTGAGCCATTCTTCTACCAGGTACTGATTGTAAGCGCTGGCCAAAGCGGCAGGGTATTCGGCATCGGGCATGTACGAGAGGCCAGAAATGCCTTCTCCCGTCAGTACCACATAATCGATGGGCAATTTATCCAGCAACTGGGTTTTCATCAGGCCGTAATCGGAACCTGCTGGGCCGTTTTCAGGCTTGGCATCCAGACGCTTGGCATGAACATTGCTATAGAAAGTTTCGAGGGGATAGCCAAAACCCTTTTCCTTGAGGCGGGTCAGCCAAGGCTCGGCCAGGTAAGGATACAACTCGGTTTGGGAGCGGTAGGTGTTGTGAACGTCACAATCGATGATGGCTTGAGCTTTAGGCATGCGTACAGTACTTTAGTGGCGTATATCATTCCAACTTATACCAGGGAATAGATCAGGACAATGATGATGATGACTATCACAATCACCGTGAGGGTTTGATAAAAACGGCTGTGCTCATATTTGGTGCGGTACAAAACCTCCATCGCGTCGGGCCATTGTAGCTTTTTGCCGATCTTTTCGTGTACCATGACGAAGTATTTATCATTGCCCAATCGCACCTGATCACCATGTTTTTGCATGATGAAAAAGTTTTCATTCATGAAGGACAACTCATACATTTCGGTGCTTTCGTAATCAATGATCATCCGATTGGGGGTATCCATCAGTTTCCAACTGCCGTTGCTCACATCGCCGTTTTCGATGCGCATGTACTCTCCGCCATCATTGAAAAAGTGAAGTACCTGGTCGTGAAAGCCATCGTCGTCGCGAAATTCCATCCAGGATTTGCCTACATAAAAGCGCTCCTCACGCAGGTCTTCGCCCCATTGCTTGACCTGCGGTATGATGATGTCCAGGTATTTTTGCATGCTTTCCGCCTCGGGCATTTCCTGCCTGGAGATGCTGCGGGCTTCGTTGAAAGCATCAAGTAAACGGTTGCGTGCCATGCTTTTCCAAGTGCTTGAGAGCTACAAATATACTAAAAGCATGCAACATGAAAATGAA
>NZ_JBBAKG010000160.1:3131-10114 GCF_040403615.1 Haliscomenobacter sp.
CTCCTCTTTGTTCTCCTGCTTATTCCATTCACTGCGCTTTTTGAAATATTTGGAATGAACGATCAACAGGCCAAAAGACTCACCATCTTCTTTGTGTGTTTTGGCATGATGTGCTCCGTGTGCGCGCAAAATCCCTCGTGAATAAGGGCTGTCCAACTGCCGAAACCAGCGAAAACGTTGATGGATGTACACATCGTGGATGAAAAAGTAAATCAGGCCATATATCGAAATGCCGATGCCTACAAACAACAGCCAGCGTTGGGGCGTGGCCAAACCCAAAATGTACGAGGTGGCGCTGGGGATCGCAAACACCAGAAAGAACAAGTCGTTTTTTTCAAAAAATCCTTTTTTCTCGTGGTGGGGTTTGTGGTGGTCTTCATGCCAGATCCACAACCAGCCGTGCATGAGGTACTTGTGCGCCGACCAGGCTACAAATTCCATACCGAACACAGTAAGCAAAGTGATTCCGATGTAAATGAGGACTTGCATAAGCTATATTTTTTCCTTAGAATAAACGAAGTACTACAAAAAATGCGAATTGCATCAATAACAAAGCCACTGCCACTTTGTTCCGAATTTGGCCCTGTAAATAGGCAAACAATAGCAACAAAGGCAAGGAAACCAGGAACCAGCCAAGGTAGTTTTGCAAAGGTACAATACCGCCAGGCCATTCCCAAAAATTGTAGGCAATGGCCACAGGTTCGATACATAGATCGAGCAATACCATGAGGGCAGCCGCAGTTGGGCCTTTTTTCCACCATGTCCAGTTGGGTGCCAGGTGATTGATGGTGACGCCACAACAATAGCCCAAAAGCATCCAGTTGATGCCGATCATTAAGGGGGTATCCCAAAGTTTCCAGCCCAGCACTTCCCCATAAGAGTAAGTTCCAAAGAGCAAGCCCGTTTTTACTCCAAAAACTTCAGCACAAAAACCAATCACAAAAAAAATGGCCAGTACCCAAACGCTTGCTTTGCTCCATAGTGGATGAAAAAGCAGTACTGTAACCAATGAAACCAGCAAATTCAGCGGCGTAAGCCGAATGAACTCAGGGTGTACAGGCAGCAATATACCAACGATGCCCACCAGATATACAATGCCCAGGTAAAAAATGGCCAGGTTAGATTTGCTGAATTGCATAAGAATCAAATTAAACATCGATTAGTTCATCCACAATTTTAGCTGATAGCAAACAAAGCGGAATACCGCCGCCAGGATGCACACTGCCCCCCACAAAGTACAGATTTTTAATTTTTTGGCTAAAATTAGGATGCCTCAGGAAGGCAGACATGCGGTTGTTGGAACTCGTGCCATACAAAGCACCCAAATGCGACCAGGTTTTGCGCTCGATGCTGCGGGGTTCCAGGATTTCTTCACAAGCAATCAAATCCTGGAGCTTTATCCCCAGAATGCGATTGATTTTTGCCATCACCTGTGTGCGTGATTGCTCAATGATGGCATCCCAATTCTGGCCATCATTATAAGGGACATTGATCATCACAAACCAGTTTTCGCAACCCGGAGGGGCATCACCTGGGGTATGCTTAGAGGTGATGTTGATGTACACCGTTGGATCATCGCTGACTTGCCCCTGACTGAGCAGTTCAAATTCACGCCGGTAATCTTCGCTGAACAGAATATTGTGCATGTTCAATTCCGGGGAATCGCGTTGAACACCCCAGTAAAAAATCAGCGCGGAAGTGGATTTTTCCTGACGCAAGGTTTTTTCGGGTTGAGGCGCATGGGGCAGCAAGCGGCGGTATGCATGGAAAACATCCATATTGCAAATGATGCGCTCATAAGGCAAAACCGTTCCATTGACTTTGATTCCTGTGGCACGGCCTTTCTCAAGGAGAATCTCCTCCACCGTACTGTTGAAATTAAATTGCACTCCCAAAGATTGGGCCAACTCAAAAACCGATTGCGTAATGTGGTGCATACCCCCTTCAGGATAAAAAGCTCCCTGGTGGTGCTCAAAATGGGGAATAATGGTCAACAACCCAGGTACTTTGTAGGGATTGGACCCATTGTAGGTGGCAAAGCGATTGAGCAATTGCACCAGTTTGGGGTGTTGTACCATGCGCTCATTGACCCGGTTCATAGTGGTAAACAGGTCAAATTGCGGGATTTTTAACATGGCCTTCACTACGCTCCAATTCAGCCAGGTATCCCAGCGGTGCAAGGATTTTTCCAGAAAAATACGTCCACTGAGTTCGTATTTGTGGCGACTGTCTTCCAGGGAAAGGAGCAGTTTTTCGGCTTTGACCCCCAGCTTTTCCTCTACCTCTGACGCAAATTCAGGTGCATCGGCATAAGCAGAAAGCCGGGTTTGGTCTTCCCAGAAATAATTGCACACGATGGGCAGGCGTTGGTAGCGGAAGCGGGATTCAGGGGTAACTCCTGCAACCCGAAACAGCTCATCAACGTACTGCGGCATGGTAAACAAGGAAGGTCCAGCATCAAAGCGATAGCCCTGTAGCTCAAATTGTGATAGCTTGCCACCAGGATAACTGTTGGCTTCGAATACCTCTACTTGATGTCCTTTGCTGGCCATGCGCACTGCGGAGGCCAGACCCGCAATTCCAGCTCCGATGATGGCTATTTTCAAGGTGTTTGTTTTGCTGTGGTAACAAAAAATTGGGCGGAAGGTTTTTTTAAGGTTGTTAAATGAGCTATGTTGTCAGCACTTATAGCCTAACTTTTCACTTAATTGCTTCCAAAAATTCCTCTTTTCGCCGCCGAGCAATGGGGACTTTACACCCATCTTCCATCAAGGCATAGCCGCCTTCTTCCCGTAGTATTTTTTTGACAAAAGACAAATTAATCAGGTGTGATTGATGGAGTTTGAAAAAGGTGTCTTTGGGCAACAGTTCTTCAAATTCTTTCATTGGGCGAGATACGACATGACGCTCCTGATTCAAAAGGCAAAAAGTAGTATAACTGCCGTCTGATTCAAGGCGTACAATATCATCAAGGCGTAAAAAAATCATGCCCTCTTGACTGCTGAGGCAGATTTTGTTCAAATGACCCTTCCTGGCGCTCTCCATTAAGTTGCTAAGTCTTTCAGGGTAATTATTGCCAAATGTCTCTTTGATCCGATCGATGGTTTGTGCTAATTCTACTGAGTTAATCGGCTTTAAAAGGTAGTCTAAGGCGTGATAGCGGAAAGCTTTCAATGCGAATTCGTTGTGCGCAGTAGTGAAGATGACCTGAAATGCAGGCTGTGGGAATTTATCCAATAATTCAAAGCCGTTTCCCTCTTCAAGAGAAATATCCAGCAATATAGCATGTGGTTGAGTTTGGCGAATCAGCACATAAGCGCTCTCCACGCTGTCTGCTTCGCCACAGATCTCCACATCTGGGCATAAGATTGTGATCATGCTCCGCAGCAATTGCCGCGCATCCGTTTCGTCATCTATGATGGCAATTCGCTTCATGTTTCAGTACTATTTGAATTATGACTCAAAAAATTCCGTCCCTAAACCAATCAGAATGGTAACTTTTGTGCCACAGACCTGGCCGTGTTCATCCAGGATGCTGCGGGTGTGTACTGCCTCATTTTCCTTTTTATCCGCAAGCAATTTCAGTCGATTGCTGGTAATGGACATGCCAAAGGACTTATGCTTTTTGGCATTTTTGCCCGGGCCACTTTCCCCATTGAAACCTGTACCATTGTCCTGGATGGACACTTCCAGGTAGTTCGCTATTTTTTTAAACAAAACCGACACTTTGCCTCCACTTGTCTTACCGGACATGCCATGCAATAGCGCATTTTCAACATAAGGCTGTACCAGCAAGGGAGGAATGGATAGCTCAAAAACATTGAACCCATCGGCCGTTTTGACTTCATAGGTAAAACGGTCTTTAAAGCGCAATTTTTCCAAGGCTAGGTAATTGTTCAACAGGTTCAGTTCATCCTCCAATCGGATCTTTCCCGCCACGGAGGCATTGAGAACACTCCGCACGAGGCCTGCAAAACGGCCTAGGTAAAGTATAGCCGACTCTTTTTCATTCTGGAGAATATAGTTTTGGATGGAATTCAAGCAGTTGAAAATGAAATGGGGATTCATCTGCGCCTGTAAGGCTGCTCGCTCCAATTCTGTAATTTGCTGTTGAATCTGGTTCTGTTTTTTTAAACGGCCAATTCGATATTTGTAAACAAAGAACAACATAGAAAGTGCAACAACGATTGTCCCGATTCTGAACCACCAAGTGTCCCACCAGGGCGGATGAATGGCTAGGCGGAGGCTTGTGGGGGCACTCCAGATGCCGTCCTCGTTTTGGGCTTGGACTTCAAAAAAACGTTGACCTGGTGGCAACGCTGGAAAATTAAGGGAGCCGTTGAGCGTCTGTGCCCAAGCCCCGCCATCCATGCGGTAACGGTAGGGGATTTTGCCGTTCATCTTGAAGTTGATGGCAAAAAAATTGATTTCCAGGTTGTTTTTATTCCAAAGCAAGGCCAATGGTTTGCTCAAGTCCAGGGGCTGGTTGTTGGCGAGTACCGAAGCAAGGATAGGGCGTGGCGAAAAATGATTGATGGGCTTTTTCGAAAAATGCACCAAACCTTTGCTCGTGGCTACCCACACGTTTTCCCCTGAACTGGTAATCCGACTGATTTCATTAGAAGGCAGCCCGTGTGCCACCGTGATTGCTTCCACTTTTCGTTTCCCCCAGCTTCCACTGATGCGGTTGAGGCCGTTGAGCGTGCCTGCCCATACTACCCCTTTTTCGTCAGCGTACACACATTCCAGCATGTCGGCGCACAGGCCCTGTGCGGTAGTCAATTGTTCGTGTTTGCCATTTTTCCAAAAAACGATGCCTCCACCTTTGGTGGCCACCGCCAGGGTGCTGTCTGGCAGTAGGACAATGTCTTCTACCCGCAGCGCAAAAGCAGGGTGCAAGTTTTGTCGTTCCAACAAGATGCCATCCTTTAGTTCGAACAGCCCCTCGGGTCGTCCTACCCACACCCGCCTCATGAAGTCTTCGCGAACCACATAGGTACGTTGTCCGTGGCCCATTTGAAGATTAGCCAGCTTCATTTGGGGAAATTCAATACTCATGAAGCCCATATGGTTGCTCAGCCATAGCCGCTCACCAGTGGGGCTGGTGGTGATGCGGTTGGCAGTAGTGATGGATTTTTCTCGCTCTAGTGTTGCTGAGTATTCGATCCATTTGTTTTGTTGTAGGTAAACCAAATTATCCCTTCCCGCCCAAAGCCGTTGAGCTTGGTGGTCAAAATAGAGGTCTCTTATCGAACCTTTACCCGGAATTGAAGTAAGTTTCATCCATTTTTCTGACTTCGGTTGGCGACTCCATATCTCTCCATTTCCAAGACCCACGTATACTTCCTTTTCATTTTTGAGGGTCAGTGCAGTTACTTTTTCATCGGGCAAACCTGTTTTCTGGTCATGGATCAAAAAAGCATTGGCAGGGGCATAAAAAACACCACTTTCATTGGTGGTAAACCAACGGCCTCCTGCACGGTCTTCCATAAAATAACTCACACTCTGCCCGGGTAGCCAGTTCTCTCCTCGCCCTTGTCGAAATGCTTCTACGGATGGGTAAACCCACAGCCCTTGATAGCGGTGTAGTCCCACAAATAATTGCCCATCTTGCATCAAACGGGCATGCAGAATATCGTAGGGGAAATGGTAGCGCCACCGGATTTGACCATTTTGGATGAACCAGACATCGTCATAAGTTTGGCAAAGGTATTTTTCCTCCCCTAAGCGGAAGGTTTCGACCTTTTGCACATTTTCAATATTGGAATAGTACAAATCTGGGAAAGCCCTCAGCCCTTTACTGGTATGAAAATAGACCGGAGAGATGCGGTTCTGCTGGCGTAGTTTTTCCTGATAAGCCTTTTGAACTTCAGCATCAAGGTGATTGAAAGCAGCATTGATTGCCTGGCCTTTTCTTTCAAAAACCTGACGAAAAGATGGCTCAGGGTGCGGATAGATAGTCGTGCCGCCTGCTTTGCTGATGCTGATTACACCATAAGTTAAGGTAGCGATATGCACCGTTTCCCCCGCGCCTTCAACAATAAATCCCTTGCCGACATCTGGTCGATTTTTAAAATTTTGCAATACACCATTGTTCCAATAAGGCCGGATGGTTTCTCCGTCCAGATAGTAGAGGTTGCCCCCCATCGCCTGCATCCACAACCTGCCCAGTGTATCGAGGTGCATTTCAAAGATGACGTTTTCTTTGAGCCCATCTTTGAGCCCATAGTTACGGAATTGATAGCCATCGAAGCGGCTGACCCCATTGTCGGAGGAAATCCAGATGTAGCCTTGCTTATCCTGGATGATGCAATAGGTTTCTGAACTGGCCAGGCCATCGTCGGTGGTATATTGGCGGAAAGCGGGGTGGGGGGAGGTCTGGGCGAGGAGTGTAGTGGTCTCCAAAAAAGGCGACAACCCCCACAAGTGCAACAAAAGCAATTTCGCTACTGTAGAAATGAGGCGAAATGTTGAGGAAAATGGGTTAGTAATACTTGGGTTTTGCATAGGGGCTTAAATGTAAACTCAAGGTAGAAAATGTTTTCGGATAATCAGGTAAGGGCTTACCGAATTTAGAAAAGATGCCGCCGGATTTGGGGAGGAAGTGGCCGAATTTAGGAATCTGAAGCAGGTGAATGGGAAAGAAGTGATATTTGAGAAACTAAAATCCAATTCATGAAAGAAAAACCTATCAAAGCAAAATGCTTCTTCTTGAATGTCAGTTGACGTTCTTCTCCTCTTTTTTGTGCACATGGAGTGCAACCTACCTTGATGACTACACATTTTTTCAGTTGGGATTGGTTACTGAGTAGCTGATGGAGAATCCATCTGTTGTGCTAAGGTAACACTTTCGGTTTTTTAAGCTTCAATGCTTATATGGATTTATTCATCCCTATCACAGACGCTATGACTGTCAAGTGGCAAGGGGTCTGGATTACAATTAACTTATAACCACTAAATTTCTAAACTATGACCAGTTTTCT
>NZ_JBBAKG010000161.1:0-2920 GCF_040403615.1 Haliscomenobacter sp.
TCGTTGACCGAGATTTTGCGCACAGCATCGCTGCCCAAACCAAGAATTTCAACGGCTTTCTGAATGCAACTGTGGGTTTCTGCGGAGCAATACAGCGTCATTTGGCCGCCTGCACGGTACAACCCATTTTTGCGCACGTCCAATCGTAACTGGTGATTGCGGGCAACGGTCAGCGCAGTAATGTTGGCCATTGAGCCACCACTGAGCAAGATGCCGGAGGCAGAAGCAGGATAATTCAGCATTTGTTTGCACCAATTCACCACTTGCTGATCCACGTACATCGCAGCATGCTCCCCAATGGTCACGTTCGGATTCATGGTTGCCGCTAGCAAATCGGCCAAAACCCCCATTGGCGTGCCAGTACCCTGCACCCAGGCAAAAAAACGAGGATGAATATTTCCTTTGGCGTAGGGGAAAATGTATTGTTTGAATTCCTGGTAAACGTCCTCTACATCTTGAGGTGCTTGGGGAATATCGCTGGAAAGGTAAGTTTTGACTGCTTCAGGAATGGGTTTCCAAACGGGTTGCTGAGCAATGTTTTCGAGGTAATCCATTACGTCATCGATCATTTGGTGCCCCAGTTGCCGCATTTGTTGCCAGTCCTGAGGGTCTAAAGTCAGGTTCTCCCCTACCCTTTCGGCTAGTTCATTGCTGTGTAATTTGTGCATTGTATCGTTCTTTACATCAAAGATACCTGCAATGCCACTTCTATCCAACCTGAAAATTGCGGACAAAAAAAATGGGACTTCGATACGAAATGCTACCGAAGACCCATTTTTGGTCAAATCAAAACCAGGCAGGAATTACAAACGTGTCCCTTCGATGGTTTGGCCTTGAACTTCCAATTTAACTTTGATTACTTTTTTGGTTTCATCGCGTATAAACGTCGCAGTGCCTTCGAAACCTTCAATGTTGAATACATCGGCAGTTGCAGTAGGCACCAGAGGCGCACTGCCTTGGCCTTCAAGCGTACCGATAACCTTTCCCTGATCCCAGGAAACGACGATGTTACCCATGCCGCCAGTGTCGTATTTCCCGAGGATTGGCTGAACAGCAACAGAATCCAAAACAGGAACCGCAGGCGCAGCAGCATTTTGAGCGCTAACAAATCCGATTGCTACAAAGAAAAGAAAGATGAAAGAGCAGAGAAGCGATTTCATAATTGTGCTTTCAAAAGGGTGATAAAATAAATGATGCAACAAAGTAAGATATTTTAACCCTGCTGCAAATGTTTTTCTATAAAGGGGATGTTAAGTTTTACGCACTCCAATTCAAATTACTGAATCTTCCAATAAGCCCACAACAGCCTCAAGTCTTCACTTACCCGGTAATCTCTTGCATAATTTTGATTCAATTTGTGCTGGGTCGATTCTTTCAAAACCAGTTCCGAAACCGCATCGTTGGGGTTCAATACGCCGGGTTTCAGTTTAGGCAAGTCGAGTTCGGGCTGGGTATAGCTTATCCAGGTTTTTTGGCCAATCAATACTGGCCAGGCATTGGCCCAAATCTTTTGTTTGCGTGCACCTAAAAAGATACTCAAGGGAAAACTGGGCAACAACACCATTGCAATCACGATATCCAGCAGGCGTTTGTTTCGGCGATTTTCAGGACGGGAGATGCTGAATTGCGCGTCCAAGCGGTACCATTCGCCGTTCAAGTCTTTGTTGCTGCTGCCGATGATGGTATCGCTCCCTGCGGGTAAAATTTTATAATTCAATTGCCGCCCGAGCTTTTCCATGGTTTCGATGATTGCCGCATTGGACAAATCCTGACTGCAAAAAATCAATTCATCCAGGCGAAACAGCTCAACCAAAGCAGGCAAGTCGGTCAAGATCCCCAGGTATAAATGAGATTCCGCGCTATTTTGTTGTGGAGCAATCAATCCAATCGTCTTTTTGCGGATGCCTATAGCCCTCAAGATGGCTTCAATCCGCCGGGTTTCTTCCAGAGATCCGACGAGGGCCAGACGTTTTTCCTCCTGTTCTTCCAAACTGAAATTGCCCATACCAAGGCTGCTGATCAAAGCCCGCAAAGCCGGGATGGCCAGTAACGCCCAAATGGTACCCAACACAATCAACATCCGCGAGCTGCGGTATTCCAAATTCAAAAACCCATAAATGGCCGCAATGCCTACTGCACCAAACAAGATGCCCCGTACAATTTGCCACAGGTTGGTGCGCCGATCGTAAGCGCCGCTGAAAAACAGGGCCGTCAACCAAATCCCGGTGTACAATGGTGCATTGAAATACAAAAAGGATTCTTCAAAATGACCCGGATTGTGAAAATGGTAAACGGCCCAGGATTTTTTCAACAAAAACAAGCCGCTGAACAAGACAAGCGCATCCAGAATGGGCCACCAGGCGCGTTGAAAAAAATTGGACACCACCGTAAGCGCTGCCCTGAAATAGATCGCAGCTTGCAGCATCAGCACAAAACTGCGGGCATTGCTGCCCCGAAAATGCTTGCGCGCAAACAGGATCATCGCCTGATAAAAGATGCGCACATAATTGACGCTGCCTTTTTTGGTGCTTTCGCCTTTGTAATGGATGATGGTCGTATCGGCCAGATAATGGTTGGTGTAGCCTCCCAACTGGATGCGGTAGGATAGATCAATGTCTTCGCCGTACATAAAAAACTGCTCATCGAGCAAACCTACTTTGTCCAGTGCCGCTTTGCGCATCAGCATGAAGGCACCCGACAACACATCCACCTCATGGTTCTGATTTTTGGGCAAATACCCCAAATGGTAGCGATTGAAAAAACGGGATTTGGGGAAAAACCGCGATAGCCCAAAGGTTTTGCTAAAAGCCACAAATGGAGAAGGAAAGCCACGCTTGGACTCCGGCAGAAAGACACCCGATCCATCGATCATTTTTACGCCCAAAGCCCCAGCTCCTGGATGGTTTTGCATAAAATCCAG
>NZ_JBBAKG010000161.1:3020-4708 GCF_040403615.1 Haliscomenobacter sp.
ATGCTTTCGACCACACACACCACATGGCGGTCGCGGCGGGCATCGCGGCAAATCATACACAGGTCTTCATCGGACAGGTTGTGGCAAATTTTGCAAGTTTTGATCTCTCGACGCATTTTTACAATGGCAGCGCCAAACTGGTCAACGGTGTCTATTTCACGGCTGACCAGGTGCAAAACCAGCCGCAATGCGGTCTTTTTACCGATCCCCGGCAGGCTAGCAAACGCATTTACAGCGTCTTCAAGTAGTTTGGATGAAAAGTTCATGAGGGTAAAGATAAGTACTCACGTAAATTTTTCTTGCAACAAATTGGCGTGCTATCGGTATTACTGTAAATTTGGTCGCGAATTCAGAATTTAAAACGACAAAAAGCAAAAACATATGGCTGAAGTCATCCGGATGCCCCGCATGAGCGATACGATGGAAGAGGGCAACATCATTGGTTGGTTGAAAAAAGAAGGCGACCACGTAGAACCAGGGCAGACCCTGGCCGAGGTGGAAACGGACAAAGCCACTATGGAACTAGACGCTTTCGTAGAAGGCGTCATCCTGCATATTGCGGTAAAAGAAGGCCCCGTAGCCATTGATGGCGTCATTGCGGTGATCGGTCAACCCGGCGAAGACTGGAAAGCGGTACTCGCTGCCGCCAACGGTGGCGCTGCTGCTCCAGCTGCCAATGGACAAACCCCTGCACCTGTTGCTGCGCCCGTTGCGGAAGTACCTGCCGCTGCAGCAAGTACCGAAGAAAGCCGCATCAAAGCTTCTCCTCTGGCCAAAAACATCGCCAAAGAATCAGGAGTGAGCCTGGAACAACTGGTGGGATCAGGAGATCAGGGCAGAATCGTCAAAAAAGACGTTGAAGCCTTTTTGGAAAACAAAGGTACTGCACCTGTTCCAACGCCTACTGCTCCAGCTACGCCTACCGCTCCTGCTACGCCTGCACCTGTTGCCACACCCAGCACCAAATCTGAAGCACCAAGCAGTGCTCCGTTTGCATTCAATGCAGGTGGCAACAACTACGAAGAAGTTGGGGTTTCACAAATGCGCAAGGTCATCGCACGTCGTTTGGGCGAAAGCCTGTTCACCGCTCCCCATTTCTACCTGACCATCGAGATCAACATGGATCGCGCCATCGAAATACGCAAGCAGTTGAACGAGGTGTCTCCTACCAAACTTTCTTTCAACGATTTGGTCATCAAAGCGGTTGCGGCTTCTTTGACCCAGCACCCTGCGATCAACTCTTCCTGGTTGGGTGATAAAATCCGCTACAACAAGGACATCAACGTCGGGGTAGCAGTTGCCGTTGAAGATGGTTTATTGGTTCCGGTAGTGCGCTACGCCAACATGAAAACCCTCTCTCAAATCAATACCGAGGTGAAGACCTTGGCCGGAAAAGCCAAAGAACGCAAACTGCACCCGGATGAAATGTCAGGCAACACCTTCACCATTTCCAACCTGGGTATGTTTGGCATCGACGAATTTACGGCCATCATCAATCCACCCGATGCCTGCATCCTGGCAGTTGGCGGGATTTTTGAAAAACCAATCGTAAAAAATGGAGAAATCGTAGTGGGCAACACCATGAAAGTAACCCTCTCTTGCGATCACCGGGTAGTAGACGGCGCCACCGGAGCTCAATTCCTCCAGACGTTTAAGTCTATATTGGAAGAACCGATCAAACTCTTAGT
>NZ_JBBAKG010000161.1:4808-10033 GCF_040403615.1 Haliscomenobacter sp.
TATGAAAAAAACTCTCGTTCTCGGAGCTTCCGACAATCCTGACCGTGTTTCTTATGAAGCCATTCGTCGATTGACGAGCAAAGGCCATGAGGTTGTGGCGGTGGGTTTGCGCGAAGCCAATATATTTGGTGTTGACATTCAAAAAGGGCTACCTCCAACCGAGGACGTAGACACCATAACGCTGTACCTCAACCCTGAGCGGCAGAAAGATTATTACGATTATATCTTAGGCTTACACCCCAAGCGCATCATTTTTAATCCAGGCACCGAAAACTTCGAACTGGTCAGAATGGCCAAGGAAAAAGGAATTGAAGTGGAGATTGCCTGTACCTTGGTGATGCTTTCGGTGGGGGTATATTGAATATAAACATATTACAATGAAAATAATGAAGATTTTTTTGGAAGCATTAGTAATTATAATGTTTCTTTCATACCTCTTTAGTGATAATGTCATTAGTAATCGAATAAACAAGAACGAATTATTCTATTTTAGCCTTGTTAAAAACTTTTTATTAGGGCTATTCTCTGCTATTGCTGGAATAAAAATAAGAAATAAAATGGATGGTCTATTGGACTCTAAAGAAAAAAGAGAATGGAGGAGTATTCTTTATTTTACAAGAATTTTGGTATTTTTATGTGTTAGTGATGTTGTTACAATGATTTTGGAAAAAATATTTGAGACCTAATACTAGACGGTTGTATTACCAACCAATTCACCAATCATCCCCTTCAGTGCCTTCAAGATTTTAAAAATCACAAAAACATCCTCCGTGGTGGCATCAAAGCCCCTGCTGATGCAGTAATGTTTTTCACTCAAAGTCATGAAATACCAATCTCGTCCCCGCATGTAACAACCATATATTGGGTGGCGATTTTCGTTGAGTACCTGACCAATCAACATGGCCGCCAACGCTTGCCCGATGGGATCTCCATTCGGATCACTTTCTCTTTTGAATTCTTGAAAGCAAAAATAGGGCGCCTCAGGTTCGCGAAACCCAGAGGCAATCATCTCATCTGGTTTGCCAGAAAAAGTAACCTGATCACCGTGTACATCGAGTATATCTGCTTTGATAAAATGCTCTGCGAATAAATTGTATCGATAAGGCTCCGTAAAACGAATCAGACTAAACATAGGGCCAATGAAGTGCAAACTCAGTTCTTGCTCATTCCACGATTCAACATTCGTAATCAGCAAATCTTGAAAAATGGGAACTACAAGTCTGGCCGCTTCATCGATTTCCATCGAATTTGCTAAACTCAACCAGGCATCCAGGCTTTCTTGAGTCCGCAATCTGCGTAGGCCAAAATTCTTTTCCAAATAAGCTAAATTACAGTCGTTGAGCGATTTACTTTGCATGCTCATTTTCATTAAAGTTTTGAGTACTTATTTTACTTTCATTGTACTTCACTTGTGCAATTTAGGTTTATTTTTGCTCATCTGAAATGTTTTTCCCAAAATATCGCTCCATGCAACACAAACTCGATGCCTTTGCCCGCCTGCTCACCATCATGGATGAATTGCGCGAGCAATGCCCCTGGGATCGCAAACAAACCTTCCAAACCCTGCGCAACCTGACCATTGAGGAGACCTACGAGTTGGCCGACGCGATTCTGGAAGAAGACGTACCCGGCATCAAGGAAGAAATCGGAGACTTGATGTTGCACATGGTCTTTTATGCCAAAATTGCCGACGAGCAACAAGGGTTTGACATCGCCGATGCGCTCAACGCCGTATGTGACAAACTCATCAAGCGCCACCCCCACATCTACGGCGATGTAAAAGTCAAAGACGAAGAAGAAGTCAAGCGCAACTGGGAACAGCTCAAACTCCAGGAAGGCAAAAAATCCGTCCTCGCCGGTGTACCCAAATCCCTGCCCGCCATGGTCAAAGCCTACCGCATGCAGGAAAAAACCAAACAAGTGGGGTTTGAATGGAAAAACGCCGAACAGGTTTGGGAAAAAGTAGAAGAAGAAATCCAGGAATTCAAAGAAACCCTGGAACAGGACATGCCCCAAAGCAGAAGAGAAGAAGAATTTGGTGACGTCCTTTTTTCCCTGGTCAATTACGCCCGCTTCGTCAACATCGACCCCGAAACAGCACTCGAACGCATCAACCAAAAATTCAAAAAACGCTTTGAATACATCGAAGCCCACGCCCACAAATCCCTCAACGACATGACCCTCGCCGAGATGGATCACCTGTGGAACGAAGCAAAAAAACAGCAGTAAGGGCGTTCCTACGTGAACGCCCCTATACCCAGCCACCCCACGACTGAAGTCGTGGAACCTAAAAAAACACTATGAAACTCGACATCCTCGCCATCGGCGTACACCCAGACGACGTAGAACTCTCCTGCGCTGGCACCCTCTTGAGCCACATTGCCAACGGCAAAACCGTCGGCTTGCTCGATCTCACCCGCGGCGAACTCGGCACGCGGGGCACCGCCGAAATCCGCGACCTCGAAGCCGCCGAATCCGCCCGACTCATGGGTGCCTCCGTACGCGTCAACCTGGACATGGCCGATGGATTCTTCCAATACACCCCAGAAAACATCCGCAAGATCATCGCGGTGATCCGTACCTACCAGCCCGAAATCGTGCTGGCCAATGCCCTCGACGACCGCCATCCCGACCACGGTCGCGCCGCCAAACTCGAAGCAGACGCCTGCTTTTACGCTGGACTGGCCAAAATAGAAACCTTCGATGCCGATGGGCAGCCCCAGGAGCGCTGGCGCCCCAAAGCCGTGTACCACTACATCCAGGATCGCAACCTCCAGCCCGATTTTGTGGTGGACATCACCCCCTACATCGAAAAGAAAATTGAACTGGTGCTCTCCTTTCGCTCGCAATTCTACTTGCCCACTGCCGGAGAATATGCCAAAGAATTGAGTACGCCCATTTCCGGAGCAGATTTTCTGGAGTTCCTCAAAGCCAAAGGCCGTTCTTTGGGCCGTGATGCCAATTTTGACTATGCCGAAGGCTACAATGTGGCCCGTACGCCAGGCGTGAAAAACTTATTTGATTTGATTTGATGTTGCTGGAACTTTTTTACCTTGTTTTAAATTATGCTTTTAAATATTTTAAAAACCCTAAAATAGTATTATGGAAATTCTTGATGATCAAAAACGCCAGTTGGACTTCTGGGGCGAAGGCTCCAAGCTTTTTGGTATTTTTATTGTGAACATGTTGCTTACCCTGGTTACCCTGGGGCTGTACTACCCTTGGGCACGCGCCGCAACGATGAAGTACATCTACCAGGAAACAGAATTTGAAGGCAGCCGTTTTGCTTTTCATGGCACCGGAAAAGAAATGTTTATCGGCTTTATTAAAGCTATTGGCATTTTCGGTGGCCTTTATTTGATTTTATTCCTGTTCATGTGGGTGGAAAAACCCTTGTTTACCCTATTCGGGTTCCTGATCTTTTTCACAGGTATGTCCTTGCTGACACCCATTGCCATTCATGGGGCGCTCCGTTACCGGATGTCGCGTACATCCTGGCGGGGAATTCACTTTGGCTACCGCGGACAACTTTCTGAATTGATCCGCATTTGCATTATTGGCTTTTTGCTGACGCTGGTTACCTTTGGTATCTACAGCTTTTGGTTTGAGATGAAGTTGCGCCGCTACCTCATCCAAAACATCCGTTTTGGCAGCGTGCAGTTTTCTTTCCGGGGAGACGGTACCGATTGGTTCGGGCTCAACCTGGGTGGTTATTTTCTCACTATTTTCACCTTGGGAATTTACGGCTTCTGGTGGATGAAAGACCGCCTGAAGTTTCAATTTTCCAACATCCGCATCCACCAGGACGAATCGACCGTTAAAATCAAAACATCCTTCACTGGAGGTAATTTATTTGGTTTGGTGGTGGTCAACGCCATTTTGATGGTGATTACCCTGGGACTTGCCACACCCTGGATCATGATCCGCAACATCAAGTACATTTTTGACAACATCGTACTGGATGGCCCATTTAATGCGGATGCCATCGAGCAAACCGAAGAAGATTACCGCGATGCCACTGGCGATGATTTGATGGATGCATTAGACATGGGCATGATGTAATTATTCGATATGTACGAATACGAAGTAAAATATTACGACGGCCAATCGTCTCGCAGCAGGAAGGCATTTCTCCTGCTGCGGGACAGCCATTGGCAATTGATCTTTCGCGACGAAAACGATGCCGAGCAAAGCATTCGTTGGGAAATTGATCAAATCAAGTTAAACGATACGGGAAGCGCCCTCAACACCTTCCACTACGGCGATTTCCCGCACCAAAGCGTGGAAATTGAAGACCCCGCTTTCATTGATGACCTCAGGCAAAAATACCCGAATCTGGATTTTGTCAACAAAACCTACCATCGGGTACTGACCGGAGGCTGGAAAGTGATGTCGGGTTTGGCGGTTTTGACGCTGTTCGTTTTCGCTTTTTTTGCCCTCGTGGTGGTGCCCAATAGCGCCGCCTTGATTGCAGGGCAAATCCCCCGCAGTTTTGAGACCAAACTGGGCGAAAACGGCTACCAGGTATTCATGGCTACCGCCCAGGAAGACGCCAAACGCTCCCTGCTGGTCAATCGTTTTGCGCGGCAGGTGGATTTTGATACCCACTATCCGATCAGGATTACCGTGGTGGAGTCTTCCGAAATCAATGCGTTTGCCTTGCCGGGTGGCCGCATCGTCATCTTTTCGGGCTTGCTCGACAAAATCGGATCTGCCGAAGAACTAGCCGCCCTGCTGGGCCACGAAGTAGGCCACGTCAAGCTCCGCCACAGCATCAAAGCGCAAATGCGCAGCCTCTCCACCTACTTGTTCATTTCCTTGCTCCTGTCGGACGTGAATGGCGTCACCGCCGTTCTGATGGACAATGCCAATATGCTCAGCAACCTCAGCTACTCCCGCAAACTGGAGCACCTGGCCGATGCAGAAGCACTGACCGTACTCCAACAAAACCACCTTTCGCAATCGGGTTTGGTCGATCTGTTTCGCACCCTGCAAGGCGCAGCAGGCAACGAACCCCAATTCTTAAAGTTCCTCAGCTCACACCCGCTGACACAAGACCGACTGGCTTTTGCCAAAAAAGCAGTGGCAAAACAGCGCGGGGTTCGGGAGCATGTTGAGTTGAAGGGGATTTGGGAAAAGATTGAGCGGCAAGGAGAGGAATAACCTGATCGAATGGAGGGATTATTGTTTTTTTGTTTGTTTAATTGGTTTGTTTGGGGTAGATT
>NZ_JBBAKG010000162.1:0-9732 GCF_040403615.1 Haliscomenobacter sp.
GCTTCCTATTCAAAACCCTCTCAAAAAATCGGGAAGTAATTTTTTGCGTCATACTGCATACTAATTCGTTTCTCAAATCAATTTCAGTCGTCTAAATGTCGTTAACTTTGAGCGCTGCCAAATCGGGTAGTGGCAAACAGGTTTGAAAATTTGATACCAATGAAAAAAATGTTCTTGTTTGGCCTCCTGGCAATATATGCATGGGCAATTTCCGCACAAACCAGCGGCAAAGTGACCACTCCGCCCAAGGAGACTTCTGACCCGGCAACCAAACTGGTTTTGGATAAAATGAGGACCAAGTACGAAGGCTACAAAACCATGGATGCAGAATTTTCGGTTACGATGGAAATGCCCCAGCAACCCAAGGAGGTTCAAAAGGGAAAATTGCTGCAAAAAGGGGCAAAGTACCGGGTGGATGTCAACGAGCAATCCATGATTTCTGATGGGAAATCACTTTGGTTGATTTTGCCCAAAAACAAGGAAGTACAAATCAACAATGCCGCGGATGCCAATGACGATGAAAGCCTCATGTCTCCGCAATCCATTTTCCGCATTTACTTGCGCAAGGATTTCATCTATGCCATTACCAATGAATTTGCGCAGGGCAAACGCGTAGTGCAGGAAATCGAATTCAAACCCACCGATAAGTATTCTGAATACTCCAAATTACGCCTCACGCTGGACAAAAAGACCCAGGAATTCATCGAATTCAAGGCTTTTGGCAAGGATGGCTCCCGCTATACCCTCGTGATGACCAAATTGACGCCTAATTTGCCCTTAACAGATGCCAGTTTTACTTTCAACAAGGCAAATTATCCGGGCTATCACATTGAAGATTTGAGGGAGTAAGGCTCTAGGATTTTGGGGTCTTGGGGTTAAAGCCTATTTTGTGCGCTGAGTTTATCGTGTTTTCATTCTTCACAATGCTTCGTTAAGAAAAATGGGTTTTCGTTCCGCTATCATCAAGCCTTTTGCCCACAAAATTGCGCGCGACATCAAGCGTTGGTCGGCTCATGCGGTACAGTCGCAAGAGCAAATTTTTAAGCAGTTGATTGCCGTTGGCAGGAATACTGCTTTCGGAAAAGCGCATGGATTTGACCAAATCAATTCCTATCAGGATTACATCGAGCGGGTTCCCATCCGCGATTACGAGGGCATCAAACCCTATATTGAGCGCATCAAAGCGGGTGAAACCGATGTGTTGTGGAGAGGCAAACCTGCCTATTTTGCTAAAACTTCGGGGACAACATCTGGGGTAAAATACATCCCAATCACCAAAGACAGTATTCCCAACCATTTTGGGTCGGCTAGAAATGCCTTGTTCAACTACTTTGCTGAAACCGGGAATGGTCGCTGGCTGGATGGCAAATTGATTTTCCTATCGGGCAGCCCAGAATTGAGTGAAACCGCGGGTATCCCTACTGGCCGCTTATCGGGTATTTCCAATCACATGATTCCCAATTGGTTGAAAATTAATCAAATGCCCAGCTACGCCACCAATTGCATCGAGGATTGGGAAACCAAACTGGACAAAATAGTGGAGGAAACGTTGGGGCAAAACATGAGTCTCATCAGCGGAATTCCACCCTGGGTGCAGATGTATTACGAGCGGCTGATTGAACGCTCTGGCAAAAAGACAATCAAAGAGATTTTTCCCCATTATTCCGTCTTCGCCTATGGCGGCGTAAACTACGAACCTTATCGCGCCAAATTAGAAGAACTGGTCGGCGCGCGCATCGATAGTGTGGAAACCTATCCAGCTTCAGAGGGCTTCATTGCGTTTCAGGATAGCCAAACCCAACCCGGCCTCTTGCTGAATTCCGCCTCGGGTATTTTCTTTGAGTTTGTTCCTGTTGAAGAAATTTTCAATGAAAACCCCACCCGCGTGTGGCTCAAGGATGTGCAACCAGGAGTGAATTATGCAGTCATCATCAACAACAACGCGGGACTGTGGGGGTACAACCTGGGTGATACGGTGTCCTTTGTATCCACCAATCCCCATCGCTTGTTGGTCACGGGGCGCGTCAAGCACTTTATTTCAGCTTTTGGCGAACACGTCATTGGCAAAGAAGTAGAAGAAGCCATGCTCCAGGTATGTCGGGAGCAAAAAGTGAAGGTGGTGGAATTTACGGTTGCTCCCCAGGTGAATCCACTCGAAGGGAGACTTCCTTATCACGAATGGTTGGTTGAATTTGACAGCCTGCCCGACGATCTCCCTTCTTTTTCTGCTCGACTCGACGAGTTGATGATCCTGCAAAACATCTATTACGAAGACTTGATTGTGGGCAGTATCCTGCGTTCACTGGTCATTACGCCCTTGCAAAGGGATGCATTTCGAACCTACATGAAAAGCCAGGGCAAGTTGGGTGGCCAAAATAAAGTGCCACGTTTATCCAATGATCGAAAAATTGCAAACGACTTGGAGGGCTTGAAATTGGATTACTAAGTCTGACGCAAAAAATTACTTCCCGATTTTTTGAGAGGCTTTTGAATAGGAAGCTCACTTGAAATGAACCGTTCGACTTCCTATTCAAAATCCAAAATCGAGAAGCTAATTTTTCTGCGTTAATGATCTAACCTGGTAGCGGTTTTTTCTTGTATTTTTTTGCCCGGATTCTGCTGACGTGAACCTCTGAAACACCAATAAACGAAGCCAATACATTGAGGGGGATTCTTTGGGCCAATTCGGGCTGCTCATCCAGAAAACGCTCCAAGCGTTCAGTAGCGTTCAAGAGCAAAAAAGTTTCGATACGGTAGAGGGAATCCAATAGTTGACGCAAAACCATATTGTACATGTCAAAGCAAAAATCGACATCCTCCTTTTGTTTTTTCAGCACAGCTTCATAGTCCAACAACAGTAAATCCGTCTCTTCGATGCATTCGATTTCCTGGTTGCTGGGCTGGGATTTGAACAGCATATCAAAATTGCTGACCACTGCTTGTTCTGGAATCAGGAAAATGTTGATGGGTTTGTCATTTTTGAGGTAGAACATTTTCATCAGACCGCGCAATACAATTCCCATTATTGGTCTTTGATCTCCAATGGTCAAAAAAGTATCTCTTCGATCAAGTTTAAGCACTTCCCCTAATTGGAGCAACTTTTCAGCGGATGCTCTGGTCATAAAATCATTGGCGCAAAGGATATCCAAGTACGAATCTTGTAGTTCTTCCACAGTATGTAATTTTCAATAAGAAAAATACAAGAATTACGGTAGCCACAAAACAAGTTAGGCGATAAATTTTCATTTACCGCCTAACTTGTTTTGTAGCAATTGTCAATAATAGTGAGATTATTCTAAAACAATCATTTTTCGGGTAGCAGTAAATCCTTCTGCCTCAAGGGTATAGTACAATACGCCATTGCCATGTAAGGCTGAGGAATTGATTTGTACGCGGTTTTCACCCTGAACAAACCAACTGTGATTCGTCCAAAGTAATCTTCCTGCAACATCCCGGATGCTCAGGGTTGCCTGCGTTGCTTTTGGCAAACTGAACTCGATCAGTGTTTCGTCCTTAAAAGGGTTGGGGGTGTTCTGGCGCAATACAGCTTCCGCCAAATTTGAGCCTTGATTGTCCCAACCCAATTGGACACCGATTGTCTCATCCTGCAAATCATAAGCTTCTGCGGGTGTACGGCGGCCATTGAGTTGCAGCACATCCTGGATTGCACCTGCTTTTTTGGCTTTGAATTGCAAAACCAGGAGGGTTGGATCTGGACTTTGGCTGGCTTTTTTGTTCCAGCTTACCGTGATGTCTCCCTGATTGGCAAATACGCCCAGGTGCTCAGATTTTAGAGCGCGGTATTCGATGTTATCGAGATCCAGCATTTGCGGATCAAAATTCAAGGTGAACTGGTAGCCTTGAACCTTGGCCAGGTCTTTGGCCTTGAGCGCTACGGCAAAAATTTCACCTGCCTGAAATGCATTTCTGGCCTGGTTTACGATTTCTGCCTGGATATTGAAAACCCGGTCATTGCGCAGTTCGCCTTTGGCGACCACACCGGCACTTGTGCTGGCGTTGCCATTGACGTCACCCATTTTGATGGCCACAAAATCGGCATTCACTTTATTTTGCAGGTTATTGATGTTGACCACCTGCGGCATCTCTGCCTGCCAGGGGTTGGCTGGATTCGGGAATTTGTAACTGCCGTCCACAAACTTCCAACTCGGCACTCCATTCAAACGTTGATCAATATTGAGGATCAACTTGCGAATCTGAATCAAATCCAGGGTCGTGATCGATTTAGAGTTATTTACGTCTGCGGCGATAATGCGGTATGGATTGCTCAAAGTCTGGATGCCCAGAATATGTTTTTGAATGAGTACCAAATCGAAAGTAGATACTCCATTCAGGTGATCGCGATCCAATTGTGGCGCAATGGTATAGTCGGTTCCTTTTTTCAGGTTGACAAAAGCATATTTTCCAGTGGCTCCAGAAGGCTGTTGCTTACTGGCATTGCCACTGATCTCTACACTTACACCCGCCAGTGGCTCGGTGTCGTCGGTAGCAATCAGGCCATTGATTTCGCCACCCAGTGCGGATCCTGCCGGACAAATTTTGCGGTTGTCTTGTACCAATAAGTAGGAGAGGCAATAATCGTGGTTACCCAATTCGTCCCAGCCGTGTACTTCGACGCTGAGGGTAAGGCCAGCATCGGCGCAGGTTACTTGCAGGCTTGTCTGGTTCGGATTGGGGGTTTCTCCTTCCCGGTTGACGGAATATTTGGTGACCAGTTTTTGACCGTCAAAAGTTTCAGGTCCTTGTCCGTTGCAATCAAAAATCTTGGAACCGATGAAATCATTGGCCCAAACGGTCATCATGCCACCACCGTTGCCGTCGGGCATCAGGTCAGTTGCAAGGCCGTTGATACAGATTGGCGCAGGCCCTTTGCAATCGCGGATTTCAAAAGGAATACGGGTTGGAACACTCAAATTGCCGCATTCATCGCGCACCACTACAATCAGATCGTGTTTGCCTTCCGGCAAATCGCGAATGGTAACCTGGTAGCTGTTGCCTTTGTTTTCGCGCACAATCCAGCGTGGAATTTCGTAAGGAATCATCTTGCCCGCATCAAGGGTTTGGAATGGGGCAATCATCAATTGAGCTCGTTCCAACTCCACTTTGTCGGTACAGTTGTCGATGGCTTTGAAACTGATAATCGCATCGGCTTTGCAATCCGTAGAACGGGTAGGAATTTTGTCCAAAACAGGAACGAGTACTACAGGCCGCTCCTCATCGTAAATCTTGATGATTTGGGTATACATAAACGAGTGGAAGTACTCGCCATACGCACATTTGGGAGGTGTAAAGCTGATGTCATCCGCATTCTTGGGGGTCAAATCTTTGGAGAGGTAAAATTCTTCATTCAAATCACGATCAGCATCCCGCACCAGTAGGTAAATCGGTGCTTTCCCGTAATTGTTGAAAGTGCTCCGATCCACTACATAAACGTTGCCATTAGCCATTGGGTCGCCGCAACGGTCATCATAAGTACACCAGTTCAACACGGTATAGGTGCGGAAGATTTTGTAACATTCATCATCAGAGGCGTCGTAGCGCTTGTCGGATACATTTACCGAGATGAGGTCACAACCCAACTCGTCCTTAATCAAGCTATCGACCAATGGTTTATTGCAGGCTTTTTGATTGGCGTCTTTGGGGAAACAAATGTTGTACTCATGTATGCCACGAATGGTAATTTTTTGAGTGCAAAAAATAGTAATTGGTCCTTTCGAGGTCTTTTTGGTCAGCGTCCATTTGCGCAGGATATAACCATAGCCACATTTCAGGGATTTCTCGGTAGAGTAAACCGTATCCAATGGAGCGCAATCGTTGCCGCTGGTGATGGTCACGTCGCCGAAGCAATTGACTGAAGCTGTTTTGCTGTCAATTGTGGCCAGGCATTTTTCATCACAATCCACGGTCAGATCCCAGGGCGCCACGCAAGCGGGGATAACCTTGTCTTCGAGTTGGATCTCTGCCCAAGCAAAGTTGCGGTTTCCGCTGATGTCTTCTCCCCAGAGTTCAATGGTTACTTTCGCGGTTAGGTCGCAGCAGAAGAAATCGGCACAGTTTTGTAGGGGCGTCATGAGTTTGCCGCCTTTCAGGATAAACGTTTCGCCAAAGTCGGCCAGATCGCCATCGCCATTGAGGTCAAAACCATCGGCTTTGGTCCAGTCGTTGTCGGCGGGCAATGGATCGAGTTTGCCATTGCCATTGGAGTCGTATCCTTTATTGATGAAACTGCTTTCACAATCAACAGGTACATTGCGGCGAACGCGCATCCAAAGCATTTGGCAGTTGTCGCTGGAACCTTCATTGACATCGTCGACGCAGACCTTGGCATAACCACTGGTATACCCGTTGGCATTGCTGAGGCTCACGTTCAACTGATTGTCGATGATCATTACGGGCGAAATTTTGTCTACAACCGTAATGAATACAGTATCTTTAGAGGCATTGTAACAGCCATCAAAAGCATCCACGATTACGCGGTGCCTGCCCAGGGTAAGGCCGCTCATGACCCCATTCACCACGGGGTATTCTTCTTCAAACCAGGGTTCCTTGTCGCCCTTTTCTGCAATCAGGATCCCTTTTACGTAGCGTCTTTTGCTTTCTACTTTCACGCTGACGTTGAACACTGAGCAATTGTCGGTCACTTCTACCCCCAATACTTCTTTCAAGCCCCGAATGGTCACGGGGAAAGAAGCATCGCAATTCATTGGGCCGGTTGAGAGTTCGATGGGGTGGTGGGGTGTGATCACCGTTGGCGCATCGAAATCACCAATTTTGATCAACACGTGGAAAGTATCCACAATCCCCCCTTTGCACCAGTCAAACACATAGATTTCCCGGTCAATTTTCAAACCGCGATTGGTACAAATTGGAAATTCCTGATCTTTGATCTGCATGGAATAATTGCAGGCTTGTTGATCCAGGAAAAGGGTATCGGTAACAGTACCACGCTTTTTAGTGGTGAAAGGAGTAACATCAATGCTACGGATTAACTTTTTATTGGGCGTACAAGAGGTGTAAGTTACTACCCGATCGTATTCATCCGAACCAGCACCATTAAAACGAAAATCACTTACGGCGGGGCGAACGAAGTTGATCACTTGAACCGTATCTGCGCGCATTCCCACGCAGTTTGTAGCAACCCAGGTACGAAAAATGCGGGCATACAAGCCATTTTTGGAAAGTGAATCGCAGCCGTATACTTCCAATCTGTCGCTCCATTTTACGCTAATTGGGCAATCAGGATCGCAGTTGGAAAATTTAACCAAACCAAGATTAGGCACTTTGTCTTGAACTTCGCTGCGGTAATTGATGGTTCCGGCAGGAATTTGGAGTGGGCTGCTGGCGCGCCCTAATTTGCCTATGGTTTGCGGATTGTTCAGAATGTAGTCTACTTTGGAGCAAATCACGGGAGTAGGATCAAACCAAGCACTATCAATTCGAGGCACGTTTTTGTCTTCTACCACCAAAATACCCCAACAGCCGGCCTCGTCGCAACCAATGCGGCGCAAAAAATACTTCAAGCGTTGACCCGCATGTTCTCCGGTGAGGATATTATTGGTGATTGCTTTGGCGTTTTGATCGGCAATAATCAATTCAAAGGTTGCTCCTGGGCAGTCCGCATTGTTGTACTCTGCCACCAGATTGGGGGTTACTTCAAAAGTACAGTTGACACCCAGGGAAACCCTCACCTCATTTAGACAGGCTATTCCACCGAATAAATTTTGCTTTTCAATACCAGACTTTGGCACGAATTTTGGTTCAATAGCAGAAACTGGCTGAGAACTCAGCAAGATTTGTTGCCAAAAGAAAGGTAGACAAAGCAGGATAAAAAATCCATACATCGCCGCTGGAGCTGCTTTTGACAGCTTCGGTAAGTACTTCTCCATGAGATTAATGATTTGCCAAAAAAAACACTTAAAGATAATCACAATCTGATAAAAACAAGTGGCAAAAGATGTAAATACCACTATTAGAGTAGGCCGTCTACCAGGCTAAGTTTTACTTTTCACTCCGTTTTGGCCAATTGAAAAAATAGGCACTGAGAATTGGCACGACAAAAAGCGCAATTGTCAGAAGGGAAGTGAATAAATCCGCCATTTCTCCTTCCGTATAAATGGCCAATGTTGATTCTGGAAAATAGTGGCTAAATCCAGACAAACTCAGCTTTAACCCCAAAATTCCAATTACAATAAAGGCTATACTTTCCAGAAAAGGGAAGCGCTCCATCAAGGAAACAAACCCTTGTGCAACAAAACGCATGGCCAAAATTCCAATGAATACCCCTAGTATAATCAATTGAATCTGATCGGTAAAAGCGACTGCTGCAAAAACGTTGTCGATTGAAAAAGCCAAATCCATCAATTCTACCAAAGCGATCGTAGCCCAAAACTGGCCCAGGGAACCCAAGGTAGCCCGATACAACCAGTTTGATTTTTTATCTACATAATCATCACTGGAATCTTCAGGGGTAGCCTTGCCTTTAAAATAACCATAAGTCAGGTACAACAAATACAAGCCTCCTACCGGTTTTAGCCACCAGATTTGTACCAGCCAGGCGGCAAAAATTAGACACAAGCCCCGGAATACATAGGCTCCAATGATGCCATATCGCAAGGCCCTGCTGCGCTGATGTACAGGTAAATCCATGACCATAGTGGCCAATACTGCTGCGTTGTCTACCGAAAGCAGACTTTCAATAAGAATAAGGTTCAGAACAACGAGAAGGCCAGATTGAATGTCTGGACCAAAAATTTGATGTAACAATTCGGTCATGCGCTTATTTTTGAAAGGGCAAAGATAGCCCCTTGAACCAAAATATCATGGATAATTGACTTGTAAAAAGCAGCATTTGATTTTGTGTGCCTCATTCCCTATCTTTCCCCTCCAAATACGATTCAGCAGTACCATGCAAAAAGCCATCGATCTCTACTATTCCGTCGTCATAGAAATAGCCACGCCATATTTTATCGGCACCGGATTTTACCTGCGCGATGCTGGAATTATTGTCACCAACGAGCACATCGTACGCGACAACCGGGAAGTGGTCATCAACGGTGTGCATTTTCCCAAACAATTGGCAAAGGTGCTGTTTATAGATGAAAGGCACGATCTGGCTTTCGTCGCCGCACCAACCGTGGAAACACCTGCCGTTCAATTGGGCATAGGCAATCCGGTACGGCAAGGAGATGTGGTCGTAGCAGTAGGCCATCCGTTTGGATTCAAATACTCGGCTAGCCAAGGCATTGTGTCAAATACCCGACATGAGATCGAGCAAATTTTGTACATCCAGCACGATGCAGCGCTCAACCCAGGTAACAGTGGTGGGCCACTGATCAATATGCAGGAGCAAGTTGTAGGGGTGAATACCTTCAAAATCAAGGATGGCGACAGCATCGGTATCAGTTTGCCTGTTCAGCAATTGGCGGAGGCACTGGCCGAATTTCAAAAAGGTGGCGGAGAAATCGGTGTGCGTTGCTCTTCTTGCAGCAATGGAGTGTTCAAATCTACCATTGAAGGGGTGTATTGCCCGCATTGTGGCGCCAAATTGAGCCTGCCCGATGGTGTGGATGAGTTTGAACCGATTGGAGTTGCCGCCACCCTTGAAGAAATGCTGGAGCAACTGGGTTATCAGGCGGCTCTGTCTCGTTCTGGTCCCAATTGTTGGACGATTACCAAAGGCAGTGCCAAAATCAATGTCCATTACCACGAAGGCAA
>NZ_JBBAKG010000163.1:0-9680 GCF_040403615.1 Haliscomenobacter sp.
ACCTAAGGCACTTCAGACACTTCAGAAGCACCTAAGGAACGATATCTTGAAACATCATCAAGTCGCTACTTCGGAATCTTCACCTCATACGTTTTCCCGGTCTTGTTGCTCAACTTTGAATCAATCATCCAGGGATTGTAGATTTTGAGCATGCGGTAGTTGGTGCCGTTTTCGCGGGCGAAATCACCAAGATTGAGGATGGGCGTTTTTACCTCCACGATTTTGAAGTTGTCGAGTGGCGAGTAAGCATCATTTTCAGGGTAAAAACCGTATTGCTGGGGGTTTTCAAAAATATCCTTTACCGCAATGAGGCGGAAATAATAGCGCAGGGTTTCGTCGGGTAGGTTGAGTTCGTAATAGGATTCGGCGCGTTGCAGCTTGATGTCTTTGGCGAGGCGGGTTGGCCCCATGTTATAGGCCGCTGCTACCAGTGCCCAGCTGCCAAAGCGCGCTTTGAGGTCTTTGAGGTACTTTATTCCGGCGCGGGTTGATTTTTCGATGTGGTAGCGCTCGTCTACTTCTTCATTCACTTCCAGTCCATAAAAATCGGCAGAGCTTTTCATGAATTGCCACAGGCCCCGGGCTCCAGCGGAAGATACCGCGTTGCTCAGATTGCTTTCGATGACCGGGAAATATTTCAGGTCATTGGGCAGGTCGTTTTCGGCCAGTATTTTTTCGATGAGGGGAAAATAACGGGCAGTCCGTTTGATGTTGATCAGGGTATTGGCGTGCAGGTAGGAGTTGATCAGCAATTCTTTTTCCAGGCGTTCGCGTACGTCAAAATTTTTGGTAGGCAAGCTTTCCCCCGCAAAACTGAAATCGCGATCCAGACTCACGCTTTTGATCACTTGCGGCAAGTTTTCGCCAGCTCCGCCGTTGTTTCCTGCACGAAAGCCACTGTAAGAACTCAATAAAGCGATGGTAAACAGGGCAGCGGCAAGCCCTACGTAAATGCGAAGTCCCTTTTGCATAGACAGATGGATGAATGATTTATTCTGCCTACAAGGTACAAAAAATTATGCTTTGCGCTTGTAAATGGGTACAGTAGAGCAAGGTTCACCGTACATAATGCTGAGAACCTGCGGTTTGAGCAAGCGGGTGAGTTCCAGATAAGCGGAAGGTGGCACCGGCTGATCGCTACAACCTTTGATGACCACGCGTTGGTCTGCATATTTTGCCGGGTCGATTTGGCCAAGTGCCCGGTTGAAAGCGGCTTTGTAGTAATTGTCTTGATCGCCCTGAAAGATGTCTTTGGCAAAAGGCTCGGCGTAAGTAGCCACCAGCATGTAAGCCCATACCGGAATGATGGAATCGTTGGAGCAATACACCAGCAATACTTTGTCCTGGTACTGCGTCCAGTCGTGGTTTTTGAGTGCTTCCCGGAAGTCTTTTTCCTTGAGAATCAGCCCCATGAACAGGTAATCCACGAGGTCGAAATGGGCAATTTCGCCTTTGGGGAAAAAATCTTCCAGGTTTATGGTCACTAAGCCACTGCTGGCTACGCGGTTGACGAGTAAATCTTCCATGCTATCCCTATTTTAATCGGTGACTGGATCTACCAGATCCGCACTTTCTTCAATTTCTTCTTGCTCCCCAATCAAGTTTTCAGGGTCTTTGAATTCTTTGGGTTGGGGCAAATCCTTGATGCTTTTCAACCCAAAATAATTCATAAACTTGTCGCCTGCTCCGTACAAAAGGGGCTTTCCAGGGCCTTCACTGCGGCCTACAATAGAAACAAGTTCCTTCTCCAATAGTTTTTGTAAGGCATAATCGGAGTTGACACCCCGAATTTTTTCGACGTCGCTTTTGGAAACGGGTTGCTTGTAGGCAATGATGGCCAGGGTCTCCAAAGCTGCGCGGGATAAGCGTTTGCGCGTTTTTTGCTTGAGTAAAGTACCAACGGTGTTGTGGTAAGCGCCTTTGGTCAAAAATTGATACCCCTCGGCAATTTCAACCATTTCAAACGAAAAGGCTTCGTCCTGGTATTTTTCCTTGAGTGCGGAAATGGCCTTTTCCATTTCTTCGGGATGAAACTCCACCCCAAAGGTTTCTTCCAGACAAGCGCAGATATCGCCAAAAGAAATGGGGGCATCGGCAGTGAAGATCAAACTTTCAATGTGTTGTGCCAGGTGCTTCAATGCATAGGTTTTTGAACGGTCAATTTCCAGGAACGCAGAAAAATTAACTTCCCGATTTTTTGCGTAATACTAAGGAACAAAAGTAAGCTAGATTCGGTGAAAATTGATGCTTTTCAGGAATAAGGTCAGGAGAATTAAGAACAAAAACAGCCCGCCAGCAATCCAGCCTGCCTGGCGGTAACTTTTGTACTCCGCTTCAACATGCGATTTTCGGAAGCGGTTTTTGGGGGTATCGACTTCCAGATTGATTTGGCAGGAATAGCTGAAGCCTTCTTCGCTGCGGTTGACGCTGATTTCGCAAAGTTCTTCTTCGATGAAAAATGAATACGTCTTGGAGTCGTTGACATTGAAATCGATCAGCATCACTTTCGAATTGCAATGTACCACGAGGTGTCCATCCTTGTCGCCGTGAAAAAGCCCGATGAAGTAGGGTTGCCCAAGTTCATTGGTAAACCGCCAGGTAGATTCAGCCATGGAAGTCTGATTTAGTAACGCAGAAAGATTAACTTCCCGATTTTTTGCGTCATACTTATTTGCTTTGGGAGGCGCAATTTGTCCTGTACAATTTACAGGTTTTCTATTTATGGCGAAACCGTTAGAGGGGATTTGTTTTAGTTAAAGTTTAGGTTCCTAGAATGATGCGATCGCCCAACTCTAGCACTCGATATGGCTGCCCAACTTCAGCAGCAAAACCAACAAAACCCTGAGGATCAGCCGTATTGAAGGCAAAAAGATCGTAATGATGCGGAATCACCCATTTGGCGCCGATGGCTTTGCCTAAGTCGGCTGCCTCCTGGCCATTGAGGTTGCCTGCTACACCCCGCGCAGGGTCATTGCCATTGATGGGCAAAAGCGCAATGTCTACCCCAAAAGGTTTGAGTACATCCACCATTCCATCGTACCAAAGCGTATCTCCGCTGTGGTAAATTTTCCAGGAACCAAATTCGATCACAAAGCCCATAAAGCGGCATTGACCGTGTTCGTCGCGTTCCAGCTCGTTGTGCGCAGCGGGTACGCCGTACAGCGTAAAGTCTCCGATCGTGGTACTTTGGCCATCGTTCAGTCCGATCGGAAAATTGGGAGTACACCCTACCCTATCCACCACAAATTGGCGGTTGGCTTCCGGGATGACGAAGGTTATACCAGGGTTATTGGCCAGGATGGGTTGCAGGGTTTCTGCGTCCAGGTGGTCGGTGTGGTTGTGGCTGGAGGTGACGATGCTGATACCCTGCAGCAATTGGGGATCGATCACCCGTTCGCTGATGCGCACGTGCGGCTTGGTGGTGGTGGCGTACTTTTTGGTCAGCGAATCCGACAAATAGGGATCAAAAAGTACCCGTTGGCCTTGCCATTGGAGGAGGTACCCACTTTGCCCCAACCACCAAAGCTGAAACTGATCAGGATCGCTGGATTGTTGGAGGACATCAGCCCAGAGGGACTCGTCTTTGCGGTATGCAGGCTTTAGCATTTAGTGAATTTTTAAATGACGAGTTTTTCGAATGGCGAGTGACGAATTTGGCACTTCGGCAATCCGGTCACTGAGCGAAGCCGAAGTGCCGGATTGCCGAAGTGCCAAATTCGTCATTCGTCACTCGAATCATTCCTTATTTACCCAGTTCTTCCCTTACCAATTTTGCTCCTTTCACCATATTGGCCAGCTTTTGCCGCGAAGCCCAGCGGGCCGTTTGGCTGAGGCCACAATCTGGTGCTACCGCCAGTTTTTCGGCAGGAACGTACCTCAAGCAGCGCCGAATGCGGTCGGCAACATCTGCTACGGTTTCGATGTAGTAGTTTTTCACATCAATGATGCCCACGGCTACGTCCATTTTTTCGGCAAAAAATGCCAGCAGTTCGATCTCAGCAAATTCGCGGTTGGCCATTTCGATGTGGATTTCGTCTACGCTCAAGTCCAGGAAATCGGGCACCATGGGTTTGATGCTGCGGTAACCGACTGGACGCCCTTTGAAATTGCCAAAACACATGTGGGTGGAAAGGCGGCATTTGCCTTGAACGGATTTTACAGTACGGTTGAAGATGTCGACAAAGCGCTTGGTGTCTTCTTTGTAGGCATAACAGCTCATGGAAGGTTCATCTACCGTTATCTCGGTGCACCCTGCGGCTACCAGGTCTTCCAGCTCTTTGCTCACAATGGGCAGCAGGGCTTCGGTAATGGCGTAACGATCTGCATATTGTGCATTGGGCAGCATGCGACCGCTGAGGGTGTAAGGGCCTGGAATGCTGGCTTTGAGGGTTGGGCCAGCAGGGGCCAGTTTCTTGAGGCGCAAAAACTCACTTACCGCGCCTAAGCCTTTGGGTGCAGTAAGCGGGGCAACGATGCTGTGCTTGCCGCGCTGGTCGTGTGCGGCAGGGCCAAATTTGCGGGTTTCGGATTCGTTGGGTTCGATGCCCTGGAGGTAACCGTAAAAGGAAAGGTTGAAGTCGAGGCGGGTCTGTTCGCCATCGGTGATCACGTCCAAGCCGGCAGTGACCTGATCGTGTACCGCAGCAACGACGGCGTCTTCAATCATTTCTTCAATGTCTACCGGGCCAAATTTTTCCAAATGATGGGTTGCAAATTCCAGCCAGCCTGGAAATGGATAACTTCCCACAACATTGGTGCGAATAGGTATAGGTTGCATGAGTTGATGGTGTTTTTGATATGAGGGGTAAAATACAATTTTTCAACTTTTCGGACTTACCTTTTTCAATTTCACCTGTTTCGCTTTTTGTTTGTACATGATCGTGCGTTCGGAGGCGATCAGCACCCGGTTTTGATTCACATAATCCAGGGATTCGAATTGGGTGGGCACCACGAGCGGCTTATGCACCCGGGTTTTGCCCAAAGTACCTTTAAAAAAATCCGAGCCTGGAAAATCCGTGAATGTCCAGATGGTGGTGCGCGTTTTGGGCAAAAGGCCCAGGAAAGTCAAGCGGTAAAAGTAGGAAAGCAGGGCAATTTGATGCCCATCGGGACTAACTGCGGCAGCAGTGACCACTCTTTTAGGAAGCAAAAAGCTGTCGCGCAAAACAGCGGTATAATTGCCAGGCCGTGCTGGTAAGATGTAGTGTTTGGTGTAATAATTGCCAGCTCCAACCCGGTTTTTGGAAAAAATATGCAAAGAATCTCGAAACCAGAAAAAGCCTTCGGCATCAAAATTCCACTGCTGAAGCGGCGGTGGAAACGAGCGCTGATCGGGGTATCGAAAAAGAATGGAGTCGATTTTTTGGGAACTGGGTTCATAAGTGTAGATGCGCAAATCGGTACGCCGATTGAGGTTGTTGCCCATGTCGCCGATGTACAAACGCCCTGTAGGATCAGCACTGATGTCTTCCCAATCGCGGCTTTGGATGCCAGGGAACGAAACGCGTTGAATTGCTTTGCCTTTTCCATTGGTGAGGATCAATCGCGCCCGATCTCCACTATCGTTGTGCCACCAAATGCTGTCGGGCGACATGATTTGTAGGCCGGAAACCTCGATTAAATCTGCTGGCAAGCGGAATCTTTTTTTCTGTGCGGGAACCAGCAAGGGCAAGCAAAGGGTTAATAACAGGAAGATCAATTGGTTGCGCATACAATCTAGAATTGAGTACTTTAGCGTTGCTCGACGAGCAAATGCTGAGTTAATTGAGGCCTAAATTTAATCATTTTCCATGGGTGTCCCTTTTTATCTGGCAGAAATGGATGAGGTTTTTCCACCTGAAGCCTTGCTGGCTGGCGAAGACCTTTGGCTAGACGGCGCTTTGACCGGACTGGAAGAATACCGCTACCGCTGGACGGCAAAAGTATACGCCAAAAAAATCGAACAAGTGTCGCTGAAATTACGAGGCACTGAGGTGATCGCCGTAAGCTGCACTTGCGCGGTGAAGGGGCTTTGCGCGCACGTTGCCGCGTTGGTGATGGCGGTGCAAGAAAGTGTGGAGAATGGAGCTGAGTAGTGCCGTACCTCTTGATGCAAAAACATGTTCTGATGATCTCACATTCCGCAGCGCCTCAAAATTGCGCCTCAAACCCATCCCGTATTGCCGCTTCAAGTACATTCAAATTGATGTCTTTTAGCGCTTTAAACTTAATACAATACCCGGTCACGCTGGCCTTGCCAAGGCTTTCTCCATAGGTTCTGGCCAGGTAGGTCTTGTCTTTGAGGCCCATGATGTAGACTGAGATGCCGGTTGTGTTGGCACTCAACCCAATTTGATAAAACTCCCTGCTGCTTCCATCCGCATAGTTGATGGTATAAAACCCATACCCGATATTGGGGTTGGCAATTGTTTTGCCTTCGCTGTTTTTACCATCGATGAACCATATTCTACATCCGGGAGATATTTGAAGGCTGAGTTGGTGCAAGGTTTGCAGGTCATTGCGTTTTGGCTCAGGCTGGCTGGTGATGTAGGTCTCGATTTGTTCTGGTATGGTCATGTGAAATTGCGGGTTGATTGATTGCAAAATAGGCACTGAACTTCTCTTTTACAAAGAATCAAGCTGTTGAATTTTCAGGGTTTAGTTGGGGCTTTTGATTGAATTTTTATCTTTATCCAGAACATTATCAATACCTGTATCCTTATGGCGAACACCTACACCCAGATTCACATCCACTACGTATTTGCGCCCAAATACCGGAATGCTAACCTAGACAAGTCCTGGCGACCCGATCTTTTTTCCTACATCAACGGTATTGTGCAAAATCACGGACATAAAATGCTCCAGATCAATGGCATGGCCGATCATGTACATATGCTGATTGGCCTACGTCCTTCCCAGTCCATTGCCGAGCTGATCAAAGAAGTCAAAGAAGACAGCTCTGGCTGGATCAACGAGAACCGCCTGGTGCGGCATCATTTCAAATGGCAGGAAGGCTACGGCGCATTTTCGCACAGCAAAAGCCATGTGCAGCGGGTGATTAAATACATCCAGGAACAGGAAACCCACCACGCCAAAACCAGCTTTTTGGAGGAGTATGTGGATATGTTGGAAAAATTTGGCGTGGAATACGATGAACGGTACATTTTTAGGGTGTTGGAATGAAATCGTTGTACGGGGAATACTCATGTTTCGCCCCTACGGCTACCCACATTTCGTCCCTACGGTTGCTACCCATGTTTCGTCCCTACGGTTGCTACCCATGTTTCGTCCCTAGCGGGACTCGGGAATCATCTGGGGTTATCTGTTACTACCCATTTTTCGTCCCTACGGGACTCGCGCTGAGTGTGAATCGGTAGGGAATAAAACTAGAGATGATAGCCCAAATAGACCCTAGAATTATGATTGGTTATTGAACCTGACGCAGATTTGGGAGGTAGTTTCACATCCATCTAAATACAGCCAGAGAAAAATGGGTAGCCACCGATCACTCCCGGATTGATTGCCGAGCCCCATAAGGACGAAATATGGGTATCGGGAAGCATCAGATGCAACCCGAGTCCCGTAGGGACGGAACGTGGGTAGCGCTAGGGACGAAACATGGGTAGCAACCGATAACCCCAGATGATTCCTGAGTCCCTTTAGGGACGGAAGGTGGGTATCGTAGTTATGGTTTTTTGCGTTGTCAAGAGATTTAGCATGAATGCGAAATCATGCAGGGGTTGATTTTATTGAAAAGAACCCCTATTTTACAGGAAAAACAAGACAACTTCAAAAAACTGTATGCCACCTTCAGTTGAATATAAAACCATCAAAGCAACCCAAGTGCGCATTGCCACAGAGCGCTTTTATGTCCTGCTGGAAGATGGCCGCGAACTGGGCATCCCATATGATTGGCACTGGCGGCTCGCCGAAGCTACGCCTGAGCAGTTGAACAATTGGCGCTTGATTGCCGGAGGACAGGGGATTTCCTGGGAAGATTTGGATGAGGATTTGTCGGTGTTGGGGTTGTTGGAGGGGCGGAGGAGTCCACGGTAGCATGGCTGCCTGTATTTTCACCTTCTGCTTTATTCAAAAGCCAGTTATTTTTATTCGTTGAAATTGATCCTCTTGTTGTATCTCTATTTTGTCCATACTATTTTGGTCTAAGCCATTGAAGATTGAAAAGAAATTTTCTTTATCCGTTTCAAATTCTTTTTCCAATACAAATTCAATTCCGGTTAACATCTGACCTGTCTCGTGTTTTTCTCCGCTCTCAACAAGTGTGCTCACGAAATTGTAGGTCAAAATATTAATTCCTAAAATTTGCTTTTTCAGGTTTCCTACCAATTCAGGCTTTCCATTTTCTCTCCAAACTAAGGGCATTTCGTCTCCCATTCCATACCAATCTAGTTTTTCGGAAAGTTCAAATGAATTTATTGTCAGACTAAACTCGTCTAATTTATAAGCAGTGAATTCAAATCTTCTTCCGTCAATTTCGAGAACTACGGGGCCATCAGTTAACCATTCATTTTCCTCTGTGTTCCACATTATCCAGAATCGTTCGATGCTTTTTCCGATTAGTTCAGATAAAATTTTGCCAAATTCATTTTGAAAACTTTCAGCAGAGGTATGAAACTTTGGTTTATATGTTGAAATTCCTAACATCCAGTTTCAATTAGTTATAACATGTCTATGCAGCCACTAACGACCTGAAGCGTAGTCTCGTCCATGCTAAAAAGATCGATCATGTACACTTAAGTTTGTACAAATTTAAACTTTTTTGTGACAATTGAAAACTTAAAATCCCCAAAAATCCCTATTTTCCCCTCCACAAAAAACCAAAAAAACCATGCGCCACCACCTCACCCTGATCTTCTTTATCCTGGTCACGACCCTCTCCGCCCAAACCTTCAACAACCTCAACTTCCGCTTCCTCGGCGTCGACGGCAACCGCGCCTCCGCAGTAGTCGGCGAACCCGGCAACCCCATGGTTTCCTACGTAGGTGCAGCCTCCGGGGGCATCTTCAAAACCGAAGACGGCGGCCTCAACTGGCGGCCCATTTTTGACGATCAAGACGTTGCCGCCATTGGTTCCCTAGCCATTGCCCCCAGCAACCCCAACCAGGTCTGGTGCGGCACGGGCGAGACCTTCGTCATTCGGCCCGCGCACCCGCTAGGCAATGGCGTGTACAAGTCATCCGATGCGGGCAAAACCTGGCGACACCTCGGGCTGGAAAAAACCGGGCGCATTGGGCGAATCGTGGTGCACCCCAGCGATACCAACACCATCTACGTCGCCGCCCTGGGCAACACCCACGCGCCCCAGCAAGAGCGCGGCGTGTACAAAACCAGCGATGGTGGCAAAACCTGGGCTCGCGTCTTTTTCCTGAACGAGTCCACGGGGTGCAACGAGATCGAAATTGACCCCAACAACCCCAATATCCTTTTTGCAGCCATGTGGCAGGTCGACATCAAAACCTGGGGCCTCAACTCCGGCGGCCCCTCCAGCGGCATTTACCGCTCGACCGACGCGGGTAAAACCTGGGAGCCCATGAACACCCGCGGCATCCAATTTGGAGAAAAGCACCCGGTGGGCAAAACTTCCGTGTGCATCGCCCCCAGCAATTCCAACGTGGTGTACGCCCTAATCGAAGACAAGGAGCCCTGCCTCTACCGCTCCGACAATGGCGGCAACAGTTGGA
>NZ_JBBAKG010000164.1:0-9669 GCF_040403615.1 Haliscomenobacter sp.
CGGATGTACACAACGCTGTCGTATTTGCTTACTTTTTTCCGCAGGGGCAAATCACAAATTTCTTTTCGCCCTTTTTTTAAAGAAAAGCACTTCAGCTCCACATCAATTTCCCAGTCCTCGATGTCGAAGTACTTGTTGTAAAAAGAGAGTTCTGCGTAGATGTAGGTAGTTTCCAAACGATCAAACACCTGCCGATACTTCTTCTTGTTATCGGCCAGCCACTCCGTAGAGGCATAAACCTTAAGTTCTTTGAATTTATGCCTTATAAATTCTGGTTTTGAAAATTCTTCCGTCATAACATCATTCAGGGTTCACAAAGTCTTTAAAATTCACAGAACAATAAGTTTTTTGTTTTCGCTCTGCTAATATGCTGCTTTTTGTACAAAGTTTTTAACTTTCTTGCATCAAAGTCATCTAATGTCCCAGCAAGAATTTAAAATACCCACATTAGTACAGCACATTCAGGTAGATGGAAAGCCCTATTTCAGCCTAAAACCCTTGTTTTGGCCAGGGCCAGTATCCATTCACCGAAGGTATCAGGAGGCAATCACCGCTTACCGCAAGGAAGTTAAACACCATCTTTCGGCTACTCCTGTCAATCGGTATACCCTTGATCAAACGCTTTGGCTGATTTTTCAGCCCAAAACGCTTTTTCAAAAAAGAAAATTACAATTTCCCCTTGGCAAGTACCAGGTGGATGGGTTGTTTCTGGTCATCCAGTTTGAAGTCAATGGATTAAACATCCTTTATTTGCCTGGTTTCAACAATACCATGCAGCTGCAGCCTCATGAAGAAGCTCCAATTGGGGATCTGGAACTGGAAAAAACCATCAAGAGGCTGTTGCAAAAAGAACGAGAATACCAGGGTACCGAGTTCCAACCAGATGAATATTATGCCAACCGCCGCGATTATCTGGTGGATGTGACGGTAAAGGTAGACCTCAAAATGGCGCCCAATCGTTTTGTGGAAGTGCAGGACGCCAACCCATTCTTCAGGTTTTTTGAAGAAACCGAATTTGATGGCGCCGAAGAAGCTGCAAAAACCGGAAATGACCTCAACGACCAATTTCCGCATGCACTGCCGCAAACTTTTTTCCGCGACGAATTGGCCACGGAAGTGTACGATTTGATCTACAATCGTGACCCTATCCCTTTTGCACTGATAGGTGTGGAAGGAGTTGGAAGGCACAACCTTATTTCCAACGCTGTACACCGGTATTTAGCTGCCCGGGAAGATGACGATAAAGAACAAGCCATCAGCGTTTGGTCTTTGGACCCCAATAGGATCATCAGTGGCATGTCCATCGTAGGACAATGGCAAAAAAGAATGGAATCCATCATTCAATACCTGATCAAGCCCCAAATTGGTCATAAACTATTGCTGGACAACCCCGTGTCCTTGTTGCGCATTGGAAAATCGTCGCAAAATGAAATGACACTCAGCGATGTACTGAAACCCTACCTGGAAAAACGCAGGCTGCAAACCATCCTGATTGCCACCCCACAGGAATGGCAATTGATCCAGGAGAAAGACCGCCCATTCAGTGACTTGTTTCAAGTAATCCGGGTACCAGAACCGGATTCGACTACCGCTTTGAAAATCATTTTGGAGCAGCGCAAAATTTTGGAGCAAGAAAACGGCATGCGGATCTCAATTTCAGCGATTAGTCAGTTGATGTACGTACACCGTATTTTTCAGTCCAATAAAGCCTTGCCCGGTGCAGTCATTCGCTTGCTGCGTCAAATGGCCATCAAGCACCGCTACGGATCGGTGGATGCCCAAAACGTACGTGAAGAATTTGGGATGGTGAGCGGTTTGCGCGAAGAAATTTTCAGCGCCGGATATTGGTTTGAAAAAAACGAGGTATTCAACAGCTTACAACGGGAGTTGATCGGCCAAAAAGAAGCGGCTTTTGCACTCAACAACGTGATCCAGTTGTACAAAGCGAAGTTGAACAATCCCAGAAGGCCGATCAGTTCCCTGATGTTTATTGGACCAACCGGGGTGGGAAAAACCCATGCCGCCAAAATCCTGACCCGTTACCTCAGTGGCAATGAAGAGGCGCTGGTGCGTTTTGACATGAATGAATACCTCGATCCCTACGCAGTGGATCGACTGATTGGCGACGAATACAATCCTGAGGGTCAATTGACTGGAAAAATTCGCTATCGGCCCTTCAGCGTGCTTTTGCTGGATGAAATCGAAAAGGCGCATCCAAAAGTGCACGACCTGTTTTTGCAATTGCTGGACGATGGCCGCCTGACTGACCGGATGGGGCGCACTGTTGATTTTACCAATAGCGTCATCATCATGACCTCCAATGTAGGGGCAGATGACAACCGTTTTCGCATCAGCCTGGGCAATGACGCACAACACCAGGCGCAGGCACAAGTGTATCGCAGTGCCCTGGAAAAGCAGTTTCGCCCTGAATTTGTCAACCGCATTGAACAAATTGTCATTTTCCGCCCCCTGGAGCGCGAGCACATCCTGGGCATTTCCCGTTTACAAATCAATGAATTGTTGCAACGGGATGGTTTTGTACGCCGTAACACCATCCTCAATATCCAAAAAGAAGCCCTTGAGTGGGTAGCCAACCGCGGCTATGACCCAGAGATGGGTGGCCGGGCCTTGCGCCGCCAAATCGAACGCGATTTGACCAGCCTCTCTGCTGATCAGTTGCTGAAAATTCGCACGCCAGGGCCCATAATTCTCGACATCCAATTGCAGGAAGACCGCCTGGTGCCGCGGATTTTCCCCTTGGAATTTGTAGAACCCAGCGGTGAAACCTATTTTCCCAAGCCACCCAAACCGGAAAGTGGAGGCAGTTTTTACCGCCGACTACTCAAATTGGTGGAAGAGCTCAACGAGAAAGTGCGCAATCGAGACAGTGCTCCTGACTATTACGATCCCCGCAGCATCGAGGACAATTGGCATTACTTTCATTTCATCACCCGACTAGATGAAATGAAAGAGAACATTGCGACCATCATGATCGCATTCAACAACAACAGTTTTGTGCGCAATCTACCAATGCCATTGCGCCTCAAGCAATCGGAATTGTTTCGCAACCGATCCAATTCGCGCAATGCTCAATCCTTGGAAGACGTAAAAGCACGCTTGTTTCACGATGCCGCATTGAAGGAAGTCAGCGAAACTTACCAGTTTGCCAATGGCGTGTATGACGCCATGGATACCGAATTTGTAAACCATTACCTGGATGTCGCTTTGTTGCGCCTGGCAGGTCGGGCATTTTTAAATGGACAGCTGGACAAGGTAGAGATCAAACTGGAATCACTCGTGGCCGGTCAAGGACAAAGGGAAATCGAATACCTCTTAGAGCGGTACAAAGCTTTGTTTAACCACTTGGGCATCGATCCTGAATATTCTGCCGAAGAACAAACGTTGATCGCCGAGGATTACGGGATTGCGCCGCTGTTTCAGAGTGAAGCTGGAATTCACCTCTTCTATCTGGCACACCAAAATCCGTTGCCGATCAGGGTGCACATCAAACCCACTGCTGGCGAAAACAATACCTGGCAGGTCATTCGGCTTTATGACGGCAACCGCACCTTAACCGACTTGCGCACCCAATACACCAACGTGATGAGCATGAGCGGCCAGGAATTCAAGTTGCTGGTGTACGCGGGCTTGAATACGGAGTTGCGGAGGGAGTTGATGCGGTTTTGAGGGGAGAGTTAATCAACGTGAGTTCGGAGATTTTCAAAAGGAATGAATCCGACGATACCCGTTAGCACTAACTACATCTATAATCTTGTAACCCGCTGTTTCAACGGCGGGCCCAAGCGCACCCACTCTCACATCTAATATCCTTCTAGAGGCTTGCATCATGAAATTGTAGTAGATGCAAGCCACTGGAAGGATGTTAGATGTGAGAAATGGAGATGCTTGTACCCCCCGACTAAAGTCGAGGGTTACAAGATTATAGATGTATTTGAGCCATAAATTCCCGAACTCACGTTTCATCAAAATGTGCCTTTCAAGACAAATGCCATTTTCGTTTCTTTTAAATAACATAAATTAACGAGATTTTTTTAACTGAGTAAAAAACATCATTAGCATTTTCATCCCAACAGAATATCTTGCATCCATTTAGCGAACTTTCGCTAATTCCTTTAAAAACTACCACCATGCTCGAACAATACATCAGCTCGCGTAACCTTAAATTTGTATTGTATGAATTGCTCAACGTCACCCAGTTGCAGCAAATCGAACGCTTTGAGGCCTACGACCGCGAAGCTATTGACATGACCCTGGATGCGGCCAAGCAGATTGGCGACCAGTATCTTTTTCCATTTTACCGGGCGATGGACAAAGAGAAAGCCTACTATGCCAATGGCGAAGTCCACGTCCATCCCTGCATGAAACCCGCCATCGAGGCCATGGCTGAAGGGGGTTGGATCAACGCCCACGATGATTTTGAAGTGGGCGGACAACAAATGCCTTATACCCTACTCAATGCGGCCACCCTGATTTTTCATGCTGCCAATGCCAATATCACTTGCCATCCATTTTTGACTACCGGCGCCGCCAACCTGATCCGCACATTTGGGTCTGAAGCACTCAACGAAGCATACATTCCCCAGTTGTACAGTGGCAAATGGCAAGGCACCATGGCCCTGACCGAGCCGCAGGCGGGCAGTTCCCTGTCCGACATCACCAGCAGTGCCGAACCTTTCAATGATGGCGAGTACTACAAAATCAAAGGTCAAAAAATTTATATTTCTGGTGGCGACCACAACGCCGTCGACAACGTAGTGCACCTACTTCTGGCGCGCATCAAGGGCGCTCCGGTGGGTACCAAGGGCATTTCTTTGTTTGTAGTACCCAAATTCCGGGAGGAAGACGGCCAATTGGTCAGCAATGACGTGACCACTGCGGGTATTTACGGAAAAATGGGTCAAAAAGGCTACGTGGCCGCTCACCTGATGATGGGCGAACAACTCGATGATTGCCGGGGTTACCTGGTTGGTGAGCCGCATCAAGGCTTGCGCTACATGTTTCAAATGATGAATGAAGCCCGCATTGGTACGGGTATGGTAGCTGCAGCAAGTGCTTCTGCAGCCTACTACGCTTCGCTCAAATACGCCAACGAACGCCCTCAAGGCCGCCACCCCTCCAACAAAGACGTGCACCAACCCCAGGTTTTGATCATCGAGCACGCGGATGTACGGCGCATGCTTTTGTACCAAAAAGCGATTGTGGAAGGCAGCATCGCGCTGCTGCTGCAATGTAGCCTGTACGGCGATTTGGCTCACCGTGGCGAGGGTGAAGCGGCAAGCAACGCCCATTTACTGTTGGAACTCCTGACCCCCATTGCCAAATCTTACCCTTCTGAAATGGGCATCCATTCGGTGAGTCAGGGCATGCAAGTATTGGGAGGCGCGGGCTACACCGATGATTTCCCATTGGAACAACTCTACCGCGATATCCGGGTCAATGCCATTTATGAAGGCACCACCACCATTCACGGCATGGACTTGCTGGGACGCAAACTGACCATGTCGAATGGAAAAGGATTGCAATTGCTGAGCAAAGAAATCCAGACCGAAATTGAAGCGGCGATGGAATTTCCCAATTTGAAGCCATATGCCGAGCAACTGATGAAGACTGGGGCGAGTTTGCAGGAAACTACGGTGAATCTGTTCCAACTGGCACAAAAGGAATCTCCTGAAGTATTTTTGGCAGATGCCACCTTGTACCTGGAGTACTTTGGCACCCTGGTACTGGCCTGGATGTGGTTGAAACAAGCCATTGCTGCCGAAAAAGGGTTGACGCAAAATCCAGCTACTGCCGATCAGCATTTTTATGCGGGCAAATTGCAGGCTTTTAAATATTTCTTTGAATACGAATTACCCAAAACAGTGGCCATGAAAATTCGTTTGAATAGCACGGTTCGTGTAACCATGGAAACCAGCGCGGAGATGTTGGTGTAATGCAACTCGCCTTCGGCGACACGACCAAACAAATTTTGTGAAAATTTAGCACCCACCTTCGGTGGAGTGCTTATGCTTAAAAATAAGCCACAAATTTCACAAATTGAAGCACAAACTCGCGTTTGTGCTCCCTTCACGAACGGAAGCAGAGGGTAATATGAAGTAATATTGACATTTTTCGCAACTTCGCTTTTGTAACCACGATGAGCAAGACGTTTTATGCGCTTCACGCTTTTTGAGGCTTCGCCTCTTTTTGCTGAAAGCAACAACAATGGGAGAACGGATGACGCGGATTTGGGCGGATTAAAACGGATTTTGCTTTGCCTGCGGCAAAGCTTTTTAGACACGAAGGGTCGAAGCCTCAAAATTGATTGAGCCCAAAAGGGTTTCTTGAGGACTTTGTGTCATCACGCCGAAAGCGGGAAATCCGTTTTAATCCGCCCAAATCCGGGGCATCCGTTCTCCTAATGACGTTCCAATACACCGGAGACGTAAAAGCGCGGAGCGCGTAATCGGCTCGTCGTGGTGATATTAACCATGAGCTGCGCAGCTGCGAAAAATTCTTGGCATTACTTTTCACCGCTCGCTGCTAGAGTTCGTGTCCTAATTTATGAAATTTGTGGCTAAAAAATTGATTTATCGCATCGCCGAAGGCGAGGTGCTAAACATTTACAAAATTGTTAAAAAAACACTCTACCGAAGGTGGGTGCTGAACTTTTTGAAGGGGAGAAGTGAACTTTGCAAAGCATGAATGTAAAAATAAACCGCAGCACCTGGCTGTTGATTGCTTTTTTTGGCCTGGGCGTCGCTGCTCTAGCCTATGTATACCTCAATAAGGAAGATGCGTTGATGCGGGGCTTGAAAGCAGAGCGGAATTTTGGTGTCAAAAATGTTGCGCAAATCCGCAAAATCTTCATCGCCCAGCGCGACGGAGAGACCACCTTGCTGGAGAAACGCGGAGCTGATTGGTTGTACAACAGCAAATTCAAAGCCCGCCCCAATGCCATCGAAAATGTGCTGGACGCCATTGCCCGGGTAGAAATAGACCACATCCCGCCCAAAGCTGCCGTGTCCAACATCGTCAAAAACCTGGCGGGCGAGGGCATCAAAGTAGAAATTTACGCATCTGGAGAAAAGCCCATCAAAACCTATTACATCGGTGGAGGTACTGCCGACGAGCGCGGCACCTACATGATCATGGAGGGTTTTGATCAACCCTTTGTGTGCCACATTCCCGGTTGGGAAGGCAATTTGCGCTACCGTTTCACCTTGCGGGGTGACGATTGGCGGGACAAAACCGTGTTTGCCGAAAACCCCGAAGCGATTCAATCGGTAAGCATCGAATACCCCAAACAAAAAAACCGATCCTTTAAACTCGAACGCAAAGGCAGCAACCGTTTTGAAATCAAGCCTTTTTATGCCATCACTCCAGCCATTCAAGCGCCGTACCGAGAGGGCAGCGCTGAAGCTTTCCTGATTGGATTTGAAAGCCTGGGAGCCGAAGCTTTTGAAAATTCAACCCCAGCCAAAGATTCGGTGCGGCAGATTATCCCGTTTAGCATCATCAAGGTGACCAACCAGCAGGGCAAAACGACGCAAGTCAAATTGTTTCCCATTTTTCCTGATTTGGATGTGTTTTTTGAACCCAAAACCGGGAAATGGATCAGTCCAAATGGAGCTACGGTGGAACGCTATTTTGCCGACCATAATTCTGGCGATTTTATGCTCGTACAAGACCGGGTGTTTCGGAAAGTATTGCGGGGGTACGATTTTTTCTTTGGCAGGTAGATTGACAAAATGAGGGTAAGACCCTAAATTAGAGCCATGAAAATCAAGCTGTTGTTTTTACTCTTCCTGATTTCGATCAGTGCCATTGCTTCCAGCCCTGAACCGGAGCCGAAGTGGGGCTTTTTTGGCCACCGCCGCATCAATCGCCTCGCCGTTTTTGCGCTGCCACCCGAGCTGATTCCCTTTTACAAACAAAACATCGAGTACATCACCGAGCACGCGGTAGATCCCGATAAGCGGCGCTACGCCACCCGCCACGAAGCACCCCGGCATTTCATTGACCTGGATCGTTACGGCAAAGCTCCATTTGAAACGCTGCCGCGCGGTTGGAACGAGGCACTGGCCCAATTTACAGAGGTATTTCTCGTCGATATGGCTGGTGATACCGTCAAAGTAGTTGGAGAAGGTGTGACGCACCTGGAAAACAACCGCTTGATGGGGCTAGGGCGTACCCGCGACCTCAATGCGCAGGGCATTACCGTAAAGGATTACCAGCAGTTTTTCAACAAGAATATTTTGCCCCAGTATTATGAAGAGATCTGGCAAGTAGCACCCGATAGCCTGGCGAAAGTGGTGGGTACCCCCCTACCCTGTCGCAGCATTTTTGCCAAAGACCACCTGTCGGAACATGGCATTTTGCCCTACAACCTCTTGCAAGTGCAACGCCGACTGACCGAGGCATTTTACACCCGCAATGTGGCGGCAATTCTGCGCTTATCAGCAGAGATTGGGCATTACATCGGGGATGCGCACGTGCCTTTGCACACCACCAAAAATTACAACGGCCAACTGAGCGATCAAATCGGGATACACGGTTTCTGGGAAAGCCGCATTCCAGAGCTGTTTGCCGACAAAAGTTACGACAACTTCGTTGGTGTGGCCGAATACATCAAAGATCCACAATCCTATTATTGGAACATTGTGATGGAAAGCAACAGCCTGGTGGATTCGGTATTGCTCATCGAAAAACGCCTGAAGCAAACCTTACCTGCCGATGCCCAATTTTGCTTCGAAGAGCGCCTGGGTGTTACCATCCGTACCCAATGCGCTGAATTTGCTCAGGCATACCAGGAGGCCATGAGCGGCATGGTGGAAAACCGTTGGCGCTCGTCCATTCGGGCAGTGAGCAGTGCCTGGTACACCGCCTGGGTGGACGCAGGCAAACCTGAGCTGAAAAAGCTCAATTTCTCGCCTGATGAAAAGGAATTGCAAGAAATTAAAGCGCTGGAGGCTTCCCTGAAAAAAGGAAGGATCCAGGGCCGGGAACATGAATGATCAGTTTGATTTCATTTTCCATAATGATCTAGCGCTAAATGGTAATACATTCTTTCGCAAGAGCAATTTTTTTTGATTTGGCTACCGCCAAATGTTTTGTAACCGCGACGACGCGACGGCGCGACGATTCATTTGGCTGCGCCAAATGCGCGACGTGAAACGACGAAAAGGTGTGCGAAGCACACATATCGTCGCGCCGTCGCGTCGTCGCGGTTACAAAAAACAGCAGCGGAGCTGCCTACTGCGTTATGTACATTACCAATTAGCGCTCGAAGCTATCGGCGGTACTAAACTTTCACTACTTTTCAAACTCGATCTGGTACTCCGACCGATACGCCCCCTGATCAGAGTACTTGAAAAACAAGCGCGCTTTTTTGCCCAATTTCAGGCAAGTCCGCTTGTTGGCCACATCCTCTGGCGTATTCAAAGGTTGCAACGAAGGGTACCACAAAATATGCCCGCCCCGCCGAACCAGCAACTGCGGCTTGCTCCATTTTTGGGCATTGTCCCCCTTGCCCAGGTCTTTGTTTTTGTTGAAAGAGATGTACAATTCATCGCCTTTCCAGGAAGATCCTTCCACTTTGCCCATCAGCATCACCCAGCATTCGAGGTAGGTATTCCAACTGACCGATGGGCCCCAGTGGAATTGCCC
>NZ_JBBAKG010000165.1:0-9419 GCF_040403615.1 Haliscomenobacter sp.
GGTACATATGACCTGGCCACCAAGGCACGCATCTGGATCGATTTCGCCTTTAATACCCATGATCAAGACAGTTATTACGGCGCAGACTGGTACAAGGCAGAGCAGCAGATTGCTTTTTCCAACCTGATTTGGAATCCAAAGCTGAACAAACATGATCTTTTGATCGGGCTTACCAACCGCCTGCAACGTTATGACGACAATACAGTGGCCACCCCGTTAGGCGCAGATTTACAGTATATACCAGGACTTTTTGTACAAGATGAATGGACCGTGAATCCTCGTTGGACAGTTATGCTGGGATCGAGGCTGGATCAATACCGCAACAACGGACCAATTTTTTCTCCTCGACTGAACCTCAAATTCAAATCGGGAGACTGGACAACCTGGCGCTTCAACACTGGAACCGGCTTTCGCCTGGTGAATCTTTTTACCGAAGACCACGCCTTTGTCACCGGCCAGCGCGAGGTGCTGATCGAAGAAAAGCTAAATCCAGAGCGCTCTTACAACCTTTCCCTCAATTATAACCACATTTTTACCATCGGTGAAAGCCAGGGCGTGCTGGATGTAGACGCGTTTTTTACGCATTTTATGAATAAAATCATTCCCGATTACGATACGCCTGGAAAAATCATCTACCGCAATACGACCGGATATGCCCAAACCCGTGGCATCAATATATCCTTGCAGCAACAATTTCGGTTTCCGTTGAGCTACACCCTGGGCGGAAGTTTCCTGAGCAGTATTCAACGAGTACTGGACGACAATGGCCAAAACAAAACGCGAGCCATTCCCTTCGCACCTGCCTGGACGGCCTTGTCGGTGCTCAACTACCGCTTCAAAAAGCATGGTATTACCTTGGCTTATACCGCCAATTGGACGGGGTCAATGGAGCTCCCAGAGGTTTTTGACCTTGATGCTTCTGGAAACCTGGAGAAACAACCTCGACCCCAAAAGTCACCTGTTTTCTCCATCCACAACCTACAAGTCACCAAAAATCTGCCTAAAGCCAAGCTTGAACTATTTGGAGGGGTGCAAAATCTGCTGGATTACCGTCAGGCCTATTCTCCGCTGGTAGGCTTCAACGACCCGAAGACCCAACCAGGCTTTAGTCCTTTTTTTGATACAGCTTATGCCTTCAGCTCGATCCATGGGCGTGAATTTTATTTGGGATTGCGCTGGTCGAAGTAAATAAATCGAAAAAAAACCGCTATTTTTCCAGTCGAAAAAACCATAAAGTATGACGCAAAAAATTAGTTCCCGATTTTTTTAGAGGGTTTTGAATAGGAAGCTCACTTGAAATGAACCGTTCGACTTCCTATTCAAAACCCAAAATCGGGAAATTAATTTTTTGCGTTACAAATACTGGAATACTATGAAACAACTATCCTTGATTTTCCTCTACATCGCCTTATCCGTTGGTGTTCAAGCTCAACCTACTTTTGATTTGCTCATCAAAAATGGTTGGTTGGTAGATGGGACTGGTCAGCCCCGCATCAAAATGGATATTGGGGTGCGCAATGGAAAAATCCAGGTGATGGGTGGCGGACTATCGGGAGCCTCAGCTACCCAAACCATTGACGCTACTGGGAAAATAGTCTGCCCTGGTTTCATCGACGTACATACCCACATCGAAGGCAGTATTCAACCCAATCCCAGTGCGGCCAATTTTATTTTTGATGGGGTTACCTCTGTCGTTACCGGAAACTGCGGCAACTCTGCCAGTGATCTCCCCGCTTTTTTTCAGGAACTGGAAAAACTAGGAATTGGCCTGAATGTAGGCACACTGGTGGGGCACAACACCATTCGCAGTGCCGTAATGGGCAGCGTAAACCGCGCCCCAAGCGTTGCAGAGTTGGTTAAAATGCAAGAATTGATGACCAAAGCCATGAAGGATGGCGCTTTGGGACTTTCTACCGGGTTAATATACATTCCTGGTACTTTTGCCAAAACCGATGAAATTGTTGCATTGGCCAAAATTGCCGCCGAATACAAGGGCATTTACGCATCACACATTCGCCACGAAGACCATCAGGTCTTTGAGGCTGTAGAAGAGGCCATAACCATTGGGCGGGAAGCAAAAATTCCTGTCGAAATTTCGCACCTAAAAGTAGCAGGCAAAGCCTCCTGGGGCAAAAGTGAAGCGCTAATCACTAAGCTATACGAATACCGCAGCGCCGGGATCGATGTCATGGTGGATCAGTATCCTTATACCGCCAGTAGCACTACTTTGAGCACACAAATTCCCGATTGGGCTTTGGGTGGCGGAACAGATTCCCTCAAAATTCGCTTGGCCAAGCCCAATACCAAAGCGAAGATTGTTGCAGAAATGAAAAAAATACTCACCGAAAGCGGATCAGAGAATTTTAGTTTTGCAGTGATTGCCAATTGCCCCTGGGATTCAACACTCAACGGGTTGTCGATTCCTCAGGTTGTAAAAAAGAGCAAGGGAGAAAATTATAACCTCGATGACGAAATCGAAATGGTTTTAAAACTCTGCTCCAAAGGGCCACGGGTACAAATGGTGTTTCACAAAATGGGTGAAGAAGATGTTCGGCGCATCATGCAGTTTCCCTATTGTATGGTTGCATCCGATGCAGGAGTAACCAGTTTTGGCCACAGCATGCCTCATCCACGGGCCTATGGCACCAACGTGCGGGTACTTGCCGAATATGTGCGGGTACAGAAAACGATGGCATTCGAAGAAGCCATTCGGAAAATGACCTCTTTGCCCGCCACACGCTTCAATTTAAGTGATCGTGGCCAACTTCGTCCAGGTAAAGCTGCCGATATTTTAATTTTTGATCCCAATAAAATCAATGCTCCCGCTACTTATGACCATCCTCATGCTTATTCTACAGGAATGGAATATGTTTTTGTCAATGGAATTGCCGTAATTGAACAAGGAAAACCAACGAATAAAAAACCTGGAGTGATCATCAAACCCCAAAACCCCAAAATCCCAAAACCATAAAACATCAAAGAATGTACCCAAAACCAACCCTCTATCTGCTCCTTTTTCTTTCCTTTTTTTGCCTTTGCTTGCTTAATGGGCAGTCGAACATGCCCCTGGCCGTACAATTCACCAAAGAAGGCGACATTGCTTTCACCGAAAAAAAATACAATAAAGCCATCAAATTATACAAGCAAGCCCTTTCCATCAACGACAGTTTGCATGCAGCCCGCCGTGGGATGGGGGCATCGTTTGAACAATTGGGAAATTACCAGCAGGCGTTGACTGCTTACCTCAAGGTGACCGAATTAAGCCCCAAATTTTCGCGGGCAATCTATTATGAGATCGGACAAATCTATTACAAAATGGGCCAAAAAATGCGGGCGGTTACTTATTTTCAACAGTTTCAGCGCTTGCAATTGCTCGAAGACCTTTCGTTTACAGTCAATGGATTGAATGAACAAAGCCTGGAGTCTGGCTACCTGGAAAAACTGCCCAACAACATCCGTGCATGTACGGTGTCTCAAGACACCAATGTGTTGCTCAAAGACGTAAGCATTTACAACCTGGGCTCGAATATCAATGATAAAAATGATCAGTATTTCCCCTGTCTTACCAATGACCAATCCTTGTTGTTTTACACCCGGATGAGCGCCACTGGCCGAGATGAAGATTTGTATTACAGCATCCATGAAATCAATGGCTGGCGCAAAGGGAATTCTGTTGGCAACACCTTCAATACCAAATTGGATGAAGGGATGAGCACCCTGGTGCGCGATGGGCGACGGATGTTTTTCACCGCATGCAAACGGGAAGACGTAATTGGCTGCGACATATGGGAAGCCCAAATTGAAGGTACCGAAATCCGTGAAGTAAAGCCAATTTCGGGACACCCCAATTCTGAAAAATGGGAGTCCCAGGCAGCAATCAGTTGTGATGGCCGAACGCTCTATTTTTCCAGCATTCGAGAAGGTGGACTTGGTGGAGCAGACATTTGGTACAGCAACAAACAACTCGATGGTAACTGGAGTGAACCCAAAAACATGGGTAAAAATATCAATACCGCTCAGGACGAAGAGTCACCTTTTATCTCAAATGATGGCCGAACGCTGTTCTTTACCTCTACCGGGCATCTAAGTTTAGGCGATCAGGATATCTTCATGAGTTTTTTGAATACCAATGGTACCTGGGGGCTTCCAACCAATCTTGGGCCGCAAATCAATTCCCCGTTTACCGAGCGCTGCTTCTTTCTGTCGGCAGATGGCCGTACTGGTTATTTTGCCTCCAACCGCCCGGAAGGTTTTGGGGGTATGGACATTTACCAGGTACAATTTAAAGAGCCTTTGTACAGCGAACCGATGACGTTTGTGGAGGGATTTGTAAAAGATTCCATCACCGAAAAACCCATTCAAACGATAGTTGAAATTGCCGAAAGAGGATCGATTCAAACCGATCAGGACGGGCGATTTTTCATCTGTTTGCCTTCAGTTTCTTTGCTGCATACCGAGGCCTCGGTTGCTGGATATTTTCCCTTTTTGCGGAATTTCAATATCCCGGTTTGGGACAACAAGCGGTTTTATTCCCTGGAGTTGCGCTTGCAACCCACCAACGTAGCTCCTCCAGTAAAACCCAAAACGGAACCAACGCCAGATGATACCACCGCCACTATTTTGAAAGTGAAAAAAACACAACGCTACAGCAAAAGTTTTGTTTTCAAATTTGACAGCGATGAGATGGAAATGAATGAGCAAGACAAACTGGATGCTTTTGTAGCAACCATTGCAGGCAAAGAAATCCAGCGCATCGAAATAGATGGTTATGCTGATGACGTAGGCGATACCGGGTACAATTTTGAGCTTTCGGAGAAGCGTGCAAAAAAAATTGCGCTGTATCTGGTAGATAAAGGCTACCCGGTTACCCGGATTGCCCTAAAAGGTTATGGAGAGATCAATGATGACAATCTTAAAAAACTCAATCGGAAAGTTGAATTAAAAATCATCACACTTGAATGATTATTTAATGTACTTTCGAGTCAATAAAGCAATATCCTTACGTAGTCAACGTTTTGTTTTAGAACACTAGCTCTAGCACCCCTGATGCTGCCTAAAGCATCTTATGCGCTGTAAAAAACTTTGCACCATATGAAACGTTTATTATTCCTCTGCTGCTTGGTAGGCTTGAGTCTCGGCAGTAAAGCACAGACAACCCTCACAGATCGTCTTCCACTCGATCCGGCGATCCAAACTGGAAAACTCTCCAATGGGCTAACTTACTACATTCGCAAAAATGCAAAACCGGAAAAGAAGGTTGAACTTCGACTTGTGATCAATGCTGGATCCCTGCAAGAAGACGATACCCAACTTGGACTGGCGCACTTTTGTGAGCACATGGCTTTCAATGGCACCAAAAATTTCCCCAAAAATGAACTGGTGAGCTTTTTGGAAAAAATGGGCATTCGCTTTGGAGCCGATTTGAATGCTTACACCTCGTTCAACGAAACGGTGTACATGCTGCCCGTTCCCCTGGACAATCCTGAAAACCTGGAAAAAGGTTTCCAGGTAATCGAAGATTGGGCGCACAATTGTACTTACGATCCCGCTGAAATCACCAAAGAGCGCGGTGTGGTTCTGGAAGAATCCCGTATCGGCAAGGGAGCAGGTGACCGCATGTTCAAGCAGTACCGCAACCAACTTTTTGCGGGGTCAAAGTATGCACAGCGCTTGCCCATTGGCAAGGATGAAATCATCCAAAATGCCAAACCCGAAACCATCAAGCGTTTTTATACCACCTGGTACCGTCCTAACTTGATGGCAGTAATCGTAGTTGGGGATCTGGAACCCAGTGAAGCTTTGGCCATGATCAAAAAGCACTTTGGAGGGATTGCCAACCCCAAAACCATTGTACCACATACCGAAACTGCCCTTCCTGCACGCACCAAAACGGAAGTGAAGGTGGTGACGGATAAGGAAGCGACCAATTATAGCTTACGCGTATATTTCGACAACGTCAAAAGCCCTGCTGCAAATACGTTGGGCGCATACCAAAAAAGTATTCTGCAAAGCTTGATGACCAGCATGTTAAGTGGTCGTTTTCGGGAACTGGGACAAAGCGCCAAACCACCCTTTTTAGGTGCAGGCGCCTTCAATGGCAGCCTGGCCAGAGGTTACGAAAGTTTCACCCTGTCATGTGGAATCAGTAAGGCCGGAATTGATACTGCTTTAACCGCAACCATTGGTGTAGTGGAGCAAGCAAGAAAATTTGGCTTCTTACCAGCTGAATTGGAACGTGCCAAAACCTCCATGCTCAGTTCAATGGAACGCGCCGCGAAAGAAAAAGACAAAACAGAATCCAGTTCCTTTGTGCAGGAATACATCAGCCTGTTTTTGCAAAATGAACCGTCTCCAGGCATCGATCAGGAGTTGAAATATTATAAAGATTACTTGCCAAAGGTGACGCTACAGGATGTCAATAAAGTGCTCAATTCCTTTAAAATGGAAGGCAACAAATTCATCTTATTCTATGGACCTGAAAATGGCGAACACAAACTGCCTACCGAGACGGAATTGCTGGCCCTGTACACCAAAGCCAGCAAACAAACCGTAAAGGCATACGAAGAAAAAACCCTGGCAAGCAGCTTGATGGCGGCAGCACCAACTGGCGGAAAGATTGTGAGCGAATCAGTAAACCTGGCCTTGGGCATTACCGAAATGACCCTCAACAATGGGGTAAAAGTCACCCTGAAAACCACCGACTTCAAAAACGATGAAATCCAAATGCGTGCCACCCGCTTTGGAGGCATCAACAACTACCCTGTACAAGACCTGCGCAACGCATCTTTGATTTCTGGCATTATTGGCGAAATGGGCTTGGCTACTTTCCCTCCGTCAGACATTCGCAAAATCAATGCGGGCAAAATCGCAAACGTCCGTCCCAATATTGGAGACTTGACTTCAGGATTTCAGGGTTCAAGCAGTGTGAAAGATTTTGAAACCCTGCTGCAAATGGTTTTCCTGAATGCCACCGCACCACGCCGCGACGATAACTTGTTTGCGGGATACAAAGGCAAACAAAAATCGCAATGGTCCATGATGAGCGCCAATCCACAGTTTGCGTTTTACGATACATTGGGCAAGTGGATGTCAAACAATAGCGCGTGGGAACTGGGCCTGCCCAAGCCTTCCGATTACGATCAGATCAACCTGGATCGGGCCATCAGTATCTATAAAGAATGCATCGGCGATGCCGCAGGCCTGCACTTCGTTTTTGTAGGTAGCCTGGATGAAGCAAAGATGAAACCTCTGATTGCTCGATACCTTGGATCCTTGCCTTCCAGTGGCAAGGAAAGAAACTGGGTAGACAATGGTGCTCGTTCCATCAAAGGGGTGCAAGAGTTGAAGTTTTACCGGGGCGCTGATCCCAAAAGTATGGTGCAAATAGCCTGGGAAGCAGAAACAAAATATTCACCTGATTTTGAATTTCACGCAGACGCACTTTCCGAAATTCTCAACATTCGGGTAATTGAAAAAATGCGCGAAGAAATGAGTGGCATCTATGGCGGAGGATTTTACTGTTCGGTAAGCAAACGACCTTACGAGCACTTCAGCGCCGGCTTGTCATTCCCTTGTGGGCCTGAAAACGTAGATAAATTGATTGCGGCAGCCCTGGCTGAAATTGAAAACATCAAGACCAATGGCCCCAAAGAGGAAGACCTCGCCAAAATCAAGCAACAATGGACTGAGCAGCACCGCGAAAGTGTCAAAGACAATGGCTACTGGTTGGGTGAATTGCAAAGCATCCAATTGTACAAAGCCGATCCAGATCGCGTGCTCAACTACGATAAATACCTTGCGGCTTTGACCGTGAAAGACGTACAGGAAGCTGCCAAAATTATTTTTGGTGGGCCGAACCGGGCAACTGCAGTAATGTATCCTGAGAAGAAATAAGGGACTGATTTTTGGGGTTTAAGTTGTTGATTTTGGCTTTTGAAATCAACAACTTAAATCCTAAAAACCCTTAAAAAACCAACTTTCTTTCTTTTACGAGTCCACTCTTTTTGCCGCGCATCCTGAACCAATACACTCCCTTGGGTAATCGGTTGGTTTTGTACGAAAAAGTGAATGTATAAATCCCCGAGCTGTACAACTTATCCGTCATCAGCACATCTACCTGCTGATTCTCCCCATTGAAAACCGCCAGCGTCAAGGAGTCGTTTTCGGGAAGTGTAAATTCCCAATCTGCTTCAATGAGCATCATGGGACGTTTGGCCATTTGAGGCCCAGGTGCTGCTTTGGCATATTCAGCCCGGTACCAGGGAACTTGCCGACCGGTGAGCTGTGCTAGAAACTCAATCAGTTTTTTTGACTTTTCAGGTTGATTGCGGTCCCAAACCGCCGATAGATCGGCGTTGTCGCTGACACTCCATACGGCTTGTTGCGCCATTGGACTTTTGTCCAAATAATTGCGGTGCAAATAGGTGGCTACCTGGGTGAGCTTTTCGTTGCGCTGGCCTACAAATTGGAAAACGGAACCCGTACCTGGGCCGCCGCGGAGCATTTCGCAGCAATAACCAGTCAGCTTGAAAACGTGCTTTTGATTGGCTGCCAGGAGGTACTCTTCATTGTCTACTACCAATAGGTCTTGCAAAGCGGTATCCTGAGACTGAAACACCATTCCTGGCGATAAGGCTATTCTTAAAGGTCGCTTGCTGATGTTGGTGACTACCGCCTGTAGGCACTCGCCAGAGTATCCTCCCAAACCATCAGCTTGCAGGGTGATCAGGCCTTTTTCAAGGGCTTGTTGTAAAGTGGTGGTTTGAGCAGAAAGCGAAATGATTGAGCTAAACAGCAAATAAATCAGGGAGAAGCGCATGTGGTTTGAAATTTATCTTTTCCCAGTGAAACGTTTGCAAAAAACGCTTTATTTTATGGCTTTAATTGACCAACTCTTAAATACAAAGACCATGTTCAAATCTGCAATCCCTTTTATCCCTGAATATTTTGACCGCTACATTGATCAAACCGAGGATGTGGCCATGCTGGAAATGTTGGAGCGCTCTCAAACTGAACTGCAAAACTATGATTGGGACAAACTCGAATCTCTTGGAGATACCGTATATGCACCTGGCAAATGGACAGGGCGAGACATCCTCCAACACCTCATTGATACAGAACGCATCTTGAGTTATCGGGCATTGTGCATTGCCCGCGGAGAAGCCGTTAACCTGCCAGGATTTGAAGAAGATGATTATGCCCTGCATGCGCAAGGCAACCAGCGCAATTTTGAAGATTTGAAAACAGAATTGCTCACCTTGAGAACCAGTACGCTCCAGCTTTTTCGCAGTTTTAGTGATGCGATGCTCCTGCGGATGGGCTCAACCAGCGGAAAACAAATGAATACCATAGCTTTGGGCTTTATCATTGCAGGACATCAAAGACACCACTTCAGAATTTTGAAAGAGCGGTATTTTTGA